>DATITT010000446.1:0-4986 GCA_035467435.1 Arthrobacter sp.
ACGACGTCGGCCCCGGCCAGCGCCGCTGCCAGCCCCACACCGGTGGACACATCGGCAGGGAAATACTCGGCGCCGGCGGTCCGGGCCGGGTCCCCGGAGGGCGGCGGATTCCGGCAGAGGACCGCCATCACGTGCCCGCCCGCGACAGCCTGCCGCACCACCTCGCGGCCCACCTGGCCGGTTCCCCCCGCAACGCAGATTCGAGTCATGACCTGAGGCTACCGCCCCCACCGGGTTCTTCGCCGCAGTGAACGCGCTGGCCATTGACCCGCCGGGCGCAAAAAAGCCCCGGGCGGCCATTGCTGGCTGCCCGGGGCTGGTAAGAAGAAGCTCAGGCCCGGCGTCGCTGCAGGACATCGTCCAGGTTGCTCAGGGCACTCTGGGCCTTGCCCTGGGGCTTCCGGTCGGCGTCCGCACTGAGGCTGCCAGCCGGCGCCTGCGGAAGGCCCTGCTTCAGCGACGGTTTCCCGACGGCCTTCGGGGCTTCCGGCAGGTCGAGCGGCTGCGGGGCGGCCCGCTCGGCTTTCGCCGCTTCCACGTAGGTGGGTTTGGGGACTTGCACCGGTTCCCAACTGGATCCTTCGGCGGTGCGGGCGTCCCCGGTGCCGACGGACGTGTCCCCAGAGGCCACGGCTTCTGCCAGCGCCGCCTGGCGGAGTTCGTGGGCGGTCAGGGGCTTCGGTGCCGGTTTGCGTTCTGCGGTGTCGGCCTGGGCGTCGAAGAGCGGGCTCTCGGGCCGCTCGCGGGGCTCGCCCGCCGGCTCCCGCAGCGGGGCGCGTTCCGGGGCGGGCCGGGCCGGGGCGCTCATGGCCTCGCGAAACGCATCGTTCATTTTTCGGCGGCGGTCCCGGACCGCGAGCCAGCGGAGCGTGAAAACTGCGGCTCCGGCTCCGAGCAACGCAGCGAACGGCAGCCACGGTGAACCAAGGCCGAAGATCCGCAGGCCCGCCGAGACGACGACGGTGATCAGCGAGAGCAGCCCGGCCAGGGCGAGCGCCAACCGGCCATAGCGGATTCTGAACGCCGGACCGGTGAATGTAGTCTTGGGGCCGCCGTCGAGCCCGGTGGTTCCCGGAACGGACTCGGTGCGCTGGGTGCTGGTCATGGGTTTCTCCTGCTGGGCCGTCATCTTCATGATGTTCCCGGCTTGGGGGGCTGCTACTTCGAGATCGATGATGTCAGCTGCGAGGTCGCCCGCGGGCTGCAGCTGGTGGCGTCCGTTCCGGAGCATGTAGGGGGCAACCCACACAAGCCAGAGCGCAACAGCAATGACAAGGATCACAGAGCTGCTAAGAGGGATATCCACATCAAAACAATATGAGCAACGCGGGGTACGGTGCCGCATTGTCCCCGGTGTGTCGCGGGGGAACTGTCAATTGACTGGATTGATGACGTAACTGCTGGTCAGGAAGGGTCTGGCAACTAGGCGGGGCGGTTCTGTTGCCACCGCGAAAGGAGCCCTTCCGGCACTTCCTCAGAGGTCAGTGCGAAGCTCCGGTGGTCGGCCCATTCGCCGTTGATGTGCAGGAACCGCGGCCGGTAGCCCTCGTCGCGGAAGCCGAGCTTCTCGACCACCCGGAGGCTGGGCCCGTTTTCGGGTCGGATGTTGATCTCCATCCGATGCAGCCCAAGGGTCTGGAAGCAGAAGTCCGTCACCAGCGCCACAGAGGTCGGGGCGATGCCGTGCCCTGCCCGGTCTTTGTCCACCCAGTAGCCGAGTGTGGCCATCATCGCCGAGCCCCAGACGATGGAGGAGACCGTCAGTTGTCCCACGATGACAGGCTCCCGGAAGCCGGGAGTCCGCTCCGTGATCAGAAACGGCAGGGCCGTGGCCTGGGCGGCCTGCGCCTTGAGGGAACGCACCATATGGCGGTAGTCGGGGAGGCCACCGCCGGGGACAGGGTTGGACGCTTCCCAGGGGGCCAGCCACTCACTGTTGCGGGAGCGGACCGTGGCCCATTCCTTGCGGTCCCGGTACCGGATGGGCCGCAACACGAGGTCGCCGCTTTCGAGCGTCACCGGCCAGTGGAAGCTACCCCCCAATGGAGTTACTTGGTCAGGCTCGGCGCGATGCTGGAAGCAAAGCCGGGAAGCCATTCCCGCAGGCCGGGACCCAGGTCGTCGCTGTCGCAGGCAAGCTGGACGCAGGCCTTCAGGTAGCTGAGCTTGTCGCCGGTGTCGTAGCGGCGGCCGTGGAAGACCACGCCGTACACGCCGTAACCTTCGCCGTCACCGGAGGCGAGCTCCTGCAGCGCGTCGGTGAGCTGGATTTCGCCGCCGCGGCCGGGCGCGGTGCGTTCCAGCACCTCGAAGACCGCCGGGTGGAGGACATAGCGTCCGATGATGGCGAGGTTTGACGGGGCGTCTTCTACGTCGGGTTTCTCAACGAGCTGGTTGATGCGGACGTAGTCCTCGCCCGGGATCGCCTGCACGTCTGCGCAGCCGTAGGCGCTGATCTGGGAGGGCTCCACCTCGATGAGGGCGATGACGGAACCGCCGGTCTTCGCCTGGACCTCGATCATGGTGCTGAGGAGTTCGTCCCGGGCGTCAATCAGGTCATCGCCCAGCAGGACCGCGAACGGCTCATTACCCACGTGCTGCTTTGCACGGAGCACGGCGTGGCCCAGGCCCATCGGATCGCCCTGGCGTACGTAGTGGATGTCCCCGAGGTTGCTGGCAGCCTGAATGGACTCGAGCTTGGCAGTGTCTCCCTTGGCCTCAAGGGTGGCTTCCAGCGTGGGGACACGGTCGAAGTGGTCCTCCAGCGCACGCTTGCTGCGCCCGGTGATCATCAGAATGTCGGTCAGGCCGACTTTGACGGCTTCCTCGACAACATACTGGATGGCCGGCTTGTCAACGACCGGCAGCATTTCCTTGGGCATGGCCTTGGTGGCCGGAAGGAACCTGGTGCCAAGACCGGCTGCGGGGATGACGGCCTTGCGGACGGGAGCGTTGGGTGTAGTCACTGGACTAATGTAACGGAGGGACCAAACATTAGGTAATCACTCGGGCTGCGAGAACAACCACTGCCTCCAAGGCTGCTGTACGCAGGAGGGACGAGACATCATGGCGTCTAAGGAAGAGATCCGGGCCAGCCACCGCGCCAGGCGCGCTGCTTTGACGCGGGCCGGGCTGGAGAGCGCCGCGGCGGGCATTGCCCGGCACGGACTTGCCTGGGCTTCCGGCCTGACAGGTGGCACCCCGGGCACTTTTGCCGCCTATCTTGGCGTGGGTTCGGAGCCTCCGACCCTACCGCTGCTGGCAGCACTTCATCAGGCCGGGCATCAGGTGCTGCTTCCGGTCTGCGAGCCCGACCTGGCGCTGAGCTGGGTGTACTGGACACCGGCGTCGGAATTTGTCCGGAGCCGCTATGCGCCGATCCAGGAGCCCGCGGGCGAATGCCTCGACACCTCCGTCATGCAGCGCACAGACGGCATCTTCCTCCCGGCCACCGCCGTCGACTGCTCCGGCAACCGGATCGGCCAGGGCGGCGGCTACTACGACACGTTCCTGGCGGCGCTGGCTGCCCTCCTCCCGTCCGGGACCCCGGCGTCCGACGGCGGGCCGTTGCCGCCCGTGCCGACCGCCGCCGTCGTGTTCGACGGCGAGGTCCTGCCGGCCGGCAGCATCCCGGCAGAGCCCTTCGACCGGAAGGTGGCCGCCGCCCTGACCCCGGCGGGCCTGCTCCGGCTGCAGCAGCGATAGCTCATATAAGGACGCGCGGAAGGGGTGATAGAATTGGCACTCAGGCCCTGCGACTGCTAAGGGACGGATTACACCGGCGGACATGCCGGCTGTGATCCTCACCGAACAGCACGGGACCTGCTCGTTTGTCCCAGAGAAGGATTTCCAGTGCCCACGTATGCATACGCCTGCAAGGACTGCAGCCACGCCTTCGAGATCGTGCAGTCGTTCACCGACAGCTCCCTCACGTCCTGCCCCGAGTGCCAGGGCACCCTTCGCAAGAAGTTCAACAGCGTCGGCGTCGTCTTCAAGGGTTCCGGCTTCTACCGGACCGACTCCCGCGACGCCAAAGGCAGCGCTGTCTCGCCGGCTCCTGCCCCGGCCGCAACTCCGGCGCCGGCCGCCGCTTCCGCCAGCTAGGAACTGCCGCTGGGCTGCGTCCCGCTTAAGTTCGATGCCTCCGGGCTACTTCTCCACATAGCCCCAGCGCCGCCTGCCCGGTTTCCGCGCCGATGCGTAGGGTCGGGCTATGGCCACCCCCGCCCGCCCTGTCCCGCCCGTAGGCGTAATCCCTGGGGTTAGCCCTGGGGCCTTTCTTCGCGGCGCGTGGCGCCCGCTGCCCGTTCCGCGCAAGAACAGGTCCCCCGGGCACCGCCCGGTCCGGCCCACCTCCGGAAGCCCGCCGCGCCGACCAGGACCCGGCGGACCGCCTCCCCGCAGACGCCTGGCCCGGTGGCTGGCCCGCAACCGGCGGCTGGCGGTGGCACTGTTGCTGTGCGTGGCCGCGGGCCTCACGGTCCAGCAGCTGACGCCGGCCCCGGCATTCACGGTCTCCGCTTTCGCCGCCGCCAGGGACCTTCCCGCCGGGGAAGCACTCGACCCGGACGACCTGACGGCGCTGAGCGTGCCCCGCGCACTACTGCCCGCCGGCAGCTATGGCAGCACCGGGCCCCTGCTGGGCAAACAGCTTGCGGTGGCTCTCCGCAAGGGCCAACTGCTGTCCGACGCCCAGCTCCTTGGCCCTGGCCTGCTGGCGGGAAGCCCCCTGGGATCTGCTGCCGTGCCGCTTCGGATGGCGGATCCCGCCTCGATCCAGCTGCTCTCCCCCGGGCAACTCGTCAACGTGGTGATGACAACCGGCAACGGCTTTGACCAGCCGGCAGCATCCGAGGTGCTGGCCGCCGCGGTGCCGGTGCTGTGGACCTCCGAGCACGGCAGCGGGGCCGGCCAATGGCTGGCAACCGGGGAGACCGACGGCCTCCTGGTTGTGGCTGCCGACGCCGAACAGGCGGGTCGCCTCGC
>DATITT010000447.1:0-7859 GCA_035467435.1 Arthrobacter sp.
AACCCGCCGCCCCGTCATTTTCGTCCGCCACGACTCCACCGCTTCATCCTCGCCCCTGCACCCGGACAACCCCGGCAACGCGTTCAAGGACATCATCTCCGGCACCCCGGATCTACTGGTGTGCAAGAACGTCAACTCCAGCTTCCACGGCACTCCCGACCTGCACGCATGGCTGCAGGAGAACGGCATCGAGGAACTGGTCGTCTGTGGGATCACCACCAACCACTGCTGCGAGACCACGGCCCGGGTCGGGGGCAACCTCGGCTACCGGGTGTACTTCCCCCTGGATGCCACCCACACCTTTGACCGCACCGCTCCTGACGGTGAGAATGTTGCCGCAGCTGCCCTGTCCCGGATGACCGGCGTGAATCTCCATGGGGAGTTCGCCACGGTCGTGACCACAGCCGGTCTGCTCGAACAGGTACCGCAACTCCCCGCCACCGCCCGGTAGCCGGAGCGGGCGGGACTGTCCGTTCAAAGTTCGCATTACGGCGGGCAACTTGTGATGCTTGACACGTGTTAGGTCGAGGATCTACAGTTCCTAACACGTGTTAGGAAGGAAGTTGCTATGACCGGTACGACACCTGGCCGCCTGCGTGAATTCTCACGCCGGACCGCCCTTGGTGCCCTGGGAGCAGGAATTGTGGGAGCAACCGTGGCGTCGTGGCCGCGGCTCTCCGGAAGCGATATTCCCGGCCGAGGGGACAACAGCCTCAGCATTGCCATCATGGGGACCGCCGCCGATGCCGCCGCGCGCCAGCGTGCCATCGACGCGTTCGCCCGGCTCCACCCGGACATTCCGGTCAAGGTCCAGGCCATCCAGGCCGTGGACTGGAAAGACTTCTTCACCAAGATCCTCACCATGGTGGCCGCGGGCACACCGCCGGACGTTGTCTACGTGGCCACCGAGGGCGCGCAGCTCTTCGCCGACAAGCTGGCCCATCCGCTGGACGAGTACCTGCGCCGCGACGCTGCGGACATGGCCGAGTTCTTCGACGACGTGCACCCCAGCCTGGTGGAAGCCTTTATGTACAAGGGCAGCCTCTACCAGCTCCCCATGGACTGGAACGCCGCCAACATGTACTACAACACCACCGCCTTCCAGCAGGCGGGGCTGGAGCGCCCGGCGGACGACTGGACCCACCTGGACTTCCGCAGCAGCCTCGCCGCCATGCGCAAGGCCCGTCCCTCCGACTTCACCCCGTACTACTGGACCAACCGGCTCTTCGGCGGCGTTGTGCCCTGGCTCTACGCCAACGACACCAGCTTCCTGAAGGAAACCCGGTCCGCCGGCGGCGACTGGCTCTGGGACGGCTTCTACGCCAACGATCCCTCGCGCAGCCTGCGCAGCGGCGGCTACCAGTGGCTGGAACCCAACGCCGACGATCCGCGCGTGTTCGAGACCTTCGACTACCTGCGCGGCCTGGTCAAAGACGGGCTGGGCGTCCGTCCGGAGGAAGGCGGCGGCTCCTCCCTGGTGGGGCTGTTCGCCTCCAACCGGATCGGCACCACCCCGGCCGGCGGCTACTGGGTCCAGGGCCTGCACGAGGCCGGCATGAAGGAGAACGACTTCGACGTGGCCTTCTTCCCCAAGTGGCGGAGCCAGCGGCACCAGTTCGGAACGGCCGGCTACGCCATCATGAAGACGGCCAAGGACAAGGACGCCGCCTGGGAATGGATCAAGTTCAGCTCCAGCCGCGAGGCCATGGAACTGATCTTCCCCAACCCGGTGACCACCCCTGCCCGCCGTTCCATGGTCAACGAGGCCCTGTACACGGGCAAGGGCCCGGCGCACTGGAAAGTCTTCTACGACACGCTGGACAAGTACCCCACCACCGGGCCCATCCCGGCACCGCCCCAGCAGGCCGCCGTCGAAACGGCCCTGATGAAAAACGTCTCGCTGGCCGTCAGCGGCGACGAGCGCCAGCTCAAGCAGGCCCTCGAGTCCATGCAGCGCGATCTTGAAATCGCCCTGAGGAGGCAGTCATGAGCACCACCATCGCTCCCCGGGAGCGGCCGAAACCGGCCGCCAAACCGGCGGCGTCCGGGGCGGCCGCAGAGTCCGGACGGCACAGCCAGCGCTGGCTGGCCTGGATCTTCCTGGCCCCCACCATCCTGGGCATGGGCCTGTTCACCCTGGTGCCCATCGCGGCGTCCGTGGTCCTGGCGTTCTTCCGCTGGGACATCATCTCGGCCCCGACGTTCGTGGGCTTCGACAACTTCGCCGAAGTGGTCCAGGACCCCACGGTCCGGGTGTCCTTCCTGAACACGATCCTGTTCGTGGTGGTGGCCGTGGCCCTCCAGCTCGGCCTGGCCCTGGCGCTCGCCGTGATGGTGCAGGAGAAGATGCCGTCCTGGCTGCGGACCGTCTTCCGCTCGGCGTTCTTCTTCCCGCTGATCCTCTCCGCCGCGTCGGTGTCGATCTTCATGCGCTACCTCTTCAACGAGCAGTTCGGCGTGGTCAACTGGTTCCTGTCCCTCGCCGGCATCCCCGCGGTGCCGTGGCTGACCACCCCCGGCGGGTCCGCCGCCGTCGTCATCCTGGTCTATGTGTGGCAGAACTTCGGCTTCTCGTTCCTGCTGTTCATCGGCGGGCTGGCCTCCATCCCCGTCGAAACCTATGAGGCGGCGTCCCTGGACGGTGCCACGGGGTGGCGCAAACACCTCTACGTCACGCTGCCGCTGCTGAGCCCCACCACGCTGCTGGCCTCGGTCATGGCCATCATCAGCGCGCTCCAGGTGTTCGACCAGCCCTACGTCCTGACCCGTGGCGGGCCGGGAGATTCGACCCGCACAGCCGTGATGGTCATCTTCGAATCCGCGTTCCAGCGGCTGGAATTCGGCCAGGCCTCGGCCATCGGCGTGATCCTCACCCTGATCATCATGGCCATCACCGCCGCGCAGTTCCGGCTCAGCAAACGATTCGTCTTCTACCAGTAAGGCCAGCCATGTCTACCACTACAGAGCGTGAGACCACCCGCCCGGCCCAGGCCCCGGTCCCGGCCGTGCCAGCCCGGCCGCGCCGCCGGCCGAACTGGAACCTGGTGGTCCGGGTTGTCCTGCTGACCCTCGCCGCCGTCATGACCCTCGGCCCCGTGATGTGGACCCTGTCCACGTCGCTGCGGACGCCGTCGGAATCGTTCAAGCTGCCGCCGTCGTTCTTTCCCGTGAACCCGGACTTCACGTCCTACGTCCAGGTCTTCGAGCAGCTGGACATCTATCTCCTGGTGCTGAACAGTGCCCTGGTCACCGGGGTGATCGCCGTCGGACAGATGGTCACGGCGGCGATGGCCGGCTACGCCTTCGCCAACCTGAAGTTCCGCGGCCGGGGGGCGCTGTTCGCCATCGTGCTGGCCACCATGATGGTGCCGGTCCAGGTGACGATCGTGCCCGTGTTTATGCTGATCCGCGGAATGGGCCTCTCGGACACCCTGCTGGCCCTGATCCTGCCGGCCATCCCGACGGCGTTCGGCACCTTCCTGATGCGGCAGTTCTTCCTGGGGCTGCCCGCCGACCTCGCGGAAGCGGCGGCGATCGACGGCGCCTCGCCCTGGCGGACCTTCCGCTCGGTCTACGCGCCGCTGGCCATCCCGGGCATGGCGATTGTGGGCATCCTGGCCTTCAACTTCCATTGGAACGAGTTCTTCCGCCCCCTCATCATGACCATCTCGGAGCAGAACTTCACCCTGCCCCTGGGCCTCGTCTCGCTGCAGGGCAACCTGGGTACCGGCAGCATCTCGGTGGTCCTGGCAGGTGTCGTCCTGTCCATGATTCCGGCCCTGGTGGTCTTCATCTTCGGCCAGCGTGCCCTGCAGGACGGCCTCACCGCCGGCACCGGCAAATAACCTCCCCCCTCCTGAAAGGCCCCACTCCATGACATCCCTGGACCTCGCCGTCACCGACTTTGCCAGCATCGCCGCGGCCCACCCGGACCCAGCGTTCCCGCGCTTCCACCCCCGTCCCGCGAAGGGCTGGATCAACGACCCCAACGGTGTCAGCCACATCGACGGCCGCTACCACGTCTTCTTCCAGTACAACCCCGAGTCCGCCCGGCACCACCGGATCGCGTGGGGCCACGTCAGCTCCGCGGACCTGGTGCGCTGGGAGCAGCACCCGGTGGCGCTCCGCCCGCAGGACGGCGGGCCGGATGAGTACGGCTGCTGGACCGGTGTGGTGACGGACGACGGCGGTGTCCCCACCGCTGCGTACTCCGGCGTGCGGGGCGACGGCGGCCACTCCCAGGTGGTCATCTCCCGCGGCTCCGCGGACCTGGTCGACTGGACCCAGGACGGGCACGTCGCCGCGTCCATGCCGGCCGACCCGCAGGTGACCGCCGTCCGGGACCCGTTCATCTTCCGCTTCAACGGCAAGCGCTACGCCATGCAGGGGGCCGGCCTCGCCTCCGGCCACGCGGCCCTGCTGCTGTACACGGTGGAGGACCTGTCCGACTGGAAGTACCAGGGCATCTGGCTGACCTCCGAGAACCCGGTTGCTGCTGAGCGTACGCCGGCCGAGATCTGGGAATGCCCGCAGCTGGTGCGTGTCCCGGCCGGTTCCGGAAGCGACGCCTGGGTGATGATGTTCTCGCTGTGGCTCTCCGGCGACCAGCACGAGCACGTCAACGGGGTGGGCCACCTGATCGGCTCGCTGGCCGAGGACCCCGCCACCGGGCTGCCCGTCTTTTCCCCGCAGACCGGCGGACGGTCGGACCTGGGCCGGGACTTCTACGCGCCGCAGATCCTACAGCTGCAGGACGGTGCCGCTGAACCGGCTGAACCGGCTGAACCGGCTGGACCGGCTGAACCGGCTGAACCGAAGGCGCTGCTGTGGGGCTGGGCCAACGAAGGACCGGGACGCGACGGCCGCCGCGGCCGGAACCAGGCGGAGATCGATGCCGCGGGCTGGGCCGGCGTGCTGACCCACCCCCGCGTGCTGTCCGTCGAGGACGGGGCGCTGGCCATGGCACCCGCGCCGGAAGTGGACGCCTACCGGGGCGCCCAGGTGGCCGTCCGGGCCGGCGGGGACGTGGTGCTGCCGCCGTTTGCCGAGGCCGTCGTGACCGCCGCGGCTGCCGGACCTGCCGTGACCGCCGGGGCTGCCACCGCGGCAACGGCAACGTCCCGCTCCGGCGGGCCGGACACGCTGGCCGCGGACGCCGTCGTCGAACTTTCCCTGGTGAATGACGGCGGGCCTGATGCCTCCCGCCAGGTGGTGTTCAGCGGGACCCTCGGGCCGGGGGAGGAGCTGCGTGTTTTCGTGGATGCCTCGCTCGTGGAGGTCTACCGGACCGGGTCCGTGGCCACTACCCTGCGGGCGTACCCGGCGGCCGGCGAACGCTGGGTCCTGCAGCTGCCGGCCGGCGCAACTGCCGATGTGTGGCAGCTGGAACAGCCAGCGTAGAGGCTGCTATTTGGTCTCTGCCGGCCTGATCAGTGACAACCTGATTATTGACGGCCGGCAGGGACGGCCTGATCAGTGACGGCCGGTTCGGTGACGGCCGGCAGTGACGGCGTGATCAGTGACGGCCGGCAGGGACCGGTCCCGTGGACTCACGGAGCACCAGCCGGCACGGGACCAGGGTCTCGGTCGGCTGACGGTCCGTGTCCGTACCGGCTGCGGGGCCGCCGTCGTTCCCGGTCCCGGGCGCCTGGCCCAGCTCCCCGAGGAGCCCTGTCATTGCGGCGGCACCCATCTCCCGCAGCGGCAGCGCCATGGTGGTGAGCGCCGGGACCATGGTGGAGGCAATGCGGAATTCGTCGTCGTAGCCCATGACGGAGAGGTCCTGCGGGATGGAAAGGCCCAGCCGGTTGGCCGCGAGCACCACGCCGATGGCCAGCCGGTCGTTGGCGCAGACGATCGCGGAGGGGCGTTCCGCCGCGGCCACGCCGTCCAGGAGCTTCATGGCCCCGTGGAAACCGGTGTCGATGTCCCAGCCGACCTGCAGGATCCGGCCCGGGGGCACCGGCAGGCCGACCGCCTCAAACGCCTCAAGGTGGCCCTGGATGCGGCGCGGGGCAGCGGGAGTGAGGCTGTCGCCCGCCAGGAACGCGATGTCGCGGTGGCCCAGGTCCAGCAGGTGCGTTGCCGCCTCCCGGCCACCGCGGACCTCGTCGGGAATGACGGCGGGAACACCGGCCTCGGGACGGTCATCGAAGCAGTTCGCCAGCACCGACGGCACCTGCAGCATGTTGAGCGGGACGTGCAGGGGGCGCAGGCCCACCGTGATGTACATCAGCCCGTCCACCTGGCGGTCCAGCAGCGTGGCCACGGCCCCCTCGTCCCGGGTCTCGTCGGACGCCGTATCCATCACCACCGTGACGAAACCATGGGTCCTGGCCACGGCATCGGCGCCGGCGATGATGTTGCCGTCAAACGGGCTGGTGACCACCTCGTCCGAGACAATCCCGATGATGCGCGACCGGCGGTTCCGCAGGCTCACGGCGATGGCGTTGGGTGTGTAGTTCAGCGTGGCGGCAGCGTCGCGGATCCGGTCCTGGCTCTCCCGGGCCACGTTTCCGTCCCCGTGGCCGTTGAGTACCAGCGAAACCGCGCTGCGCGAGACCCCGGCGAGTTTGGCGACGTCCAGTGCTGTGGCTTTGCGGTTCATGGTGCCTACCCTCCGGGTGTGGAATCACTGCTTTGCTGCAGTTTACCTAACTCGTGTGAGCCGCGCCGTCGCGTCCGGCGCAAAGCGGCAGGAAGTGGGGGAGCGTCCGGGTTGATGGGAGACTGGATTGGTGACTTCTGAGAACCCGCTGGACCCGCTCAACGCCTATGCAGCCGCCGACGATGCCCCGCTTTCCGAGGGCGAGCCCACCGGCGCCCCGGCCGAATCGATCGCACGCACTGGCCCGGACGC
The DNA here is from genome assembly GCA_035467435.1 of Arthrobacter sp. GTDB lineage: Bacteria > Actinomycetota > Actinomycetes > Actinomycetales > Micrococcaceae > Arthrobacter. The sequence continues at coordinate 6,860 of DATITT010000447.1, forward strand.
CGGCACCCGTTCGGACTCAGCACCGGATACCCTGCGCCCCGCCGAGCTGAGCGCGCTGGATGCCGCGCGGATCGCCGTCGCGGCCCTGCTGCTCGAGGGGGTGCGCTACGTGGTGGTCGCGCCGGGCTCGCGCTCCGCACCGATGGCCTACGCCCTGGCCGAGGCCGACGCCGCCGGACGGGTCGAGCTGCTGGTCCGGATCGACGAGCGCGACGCCGGCTTCACCGCCCTGGGCCTGGCCCTCGCCACCGGTGCGCCCGCGGCCGTGCTCACCACCTCCGGGACCGCCGTCGGCAATCTCCTGCCGGCGGTGATGGAGGCCAACCACGCCGCCGTCCCGCTCGTGGTGATCTCGGCCGACCGCCCCGAGGAACTCCGCGGGACCGGCGCCAACCAGACCACCGTGCAGCTGGACCTCTTCGGTGAGCATGTCCGTTTCGCCGCCGACGTGCCAGCCGGCAGCGACCCGCGGCGCGCCGTCGAGACCGCGCTCAGCGCCGCCACCGGGGCCTTCGAGGACGCCCCGCCCGGGCCGGTGCAGCTCAACCTGGCCTTCCGCGACCCGCTCGTTCCCGCCCCCGGCGACAGGCTGCCGCCCGAGTCCGGCCGCCGGGTGTACCGCGCGCCCCGCGGCCCGCTGGCCCTCGATTTCCCGCCCGCCTCGGCCGGCCTGCCGGAACGGCGCACCGTGGTGCTGGCAGGGCACGACGCCGGCCCGGTCGCCGAGGCGTTCGCCCGCGCCCACGGCCTGCCGCTGCTGGCCGAACCGTCCTCCAACGCGCGGTTCGGGCCGAACGCGGTGGGACCGTACCGGCTCCTGCTGGAGTCGTTCGGCCCGGACTCCGCGCAGCCGATCGAGCGCGTAGTGCTCTTCGGCCGGCCCACCCTCTCCCGGCCGGTGAGCGCCCTGCTGGCCCGCGCCGACGTCCCCTCCGCCCTGTACCAGCCGGTTTCCGTGGCCTGGTACGAGCCCGGCCGCCGCACCGAACTCCTGCTCGAC
>DATITT010000448.1:0-5459 GCA_035467435.1 Arthrobacter sp.
AACGGCGCCAAAGGCTCACCGCGGTCCTCATAGAGTGCCTCAATGAAGCGTGCGGCCTCCCGGGAATGCAGGGGTGAATGTGACCCGAGGGTGTATCTCAGCTGCATCGCGATAACTGCAGCGACGGGGCCAAGAATAGGCTGCAGCACGACGTCGCTCGCGATTCCCTCGATGGCAAGCCGGAATTGCTCTGAGTCGCCGCTGGGCAGGCGCAACGCTGTTCGCGTGGGCCCGCCGTGAGCCGCCCCTGCGGAGACAAGCTCAAACGCATTGTGATCGATCACGGCCACCCGCGCGTTGACGACGTCCGCCACCCGCTCCAGAACCTCGGCCAGGGAATGCCCGCCGGCCGCCAACCGGGTGCATCCATCGGCCAGCTCCCAGCCCTTTCGCAACTCCTCATGACGGCCCGCGGCGATGGCCTGCCCCACACGGCGCATGATCAGCACGAAGGGCACTTCCGGCGGGAGCTCCAGCAGTGGCAGGCCGTGCGCCTCGCAGGCCTGGATCAAGCCTGCCGCAGCTCGCTGTCCGCGGCGCCCAGCCCGAATGCCAGCCCGGAGACAGGGACGGAGACCAGCCGTTCCACGTAGGCGTCCCAGATCCTGATCCGCCAGCTGGACAGTGCATCGACTGCAATTCACCCTTGGATATTCAACGATCTGCGCAGTATCGGTAACCCGAAATGCTGAGTAGCGTTACACCCATGCAAACAAGTGTGACTCCCGACACTCCCGGACGCGTGCTTTTGAACTCAGACATGGGCGAAGGCCTTGGCCTGCACGAGTTCGGTAACGACGATGCACTCATGCGCATCATCGACGTCGCCAACGTCGCCTGCGGCTATCACGCCGGCGATCCGGACGTCATGAACCGGACCGTGGCGCTGGCCGCCGAGCACGGTGTGGCCGTCGGGGCCCACCCGGGCCTTCCGGACGTGGTGGGATTCGGCCGCCGCCGCATGGTCCTTAGCCCTGGCGAGGTCGAATCGATCATCCTGTACCAGGCCGGGGCCCTGACTGCTTTTCTGGCAAAGCACGGGCTTGAACTGAACCACATCAAACCCCACGGCGCACTCTACGGAATGCTGGCCGGCGACGAGGAACTGATGCAGGCCGCCGCCGGAACCGCCAAACAGTTTGGCGTCCCCTTCTACGGGCTCGCCGGGACCGCTCACGAATCCGTGTGCCGGGCCATGGGGGTGGAGTTCGTGCCGGAACTCTATGTTGACCTCAACTACGGTCCCGCCGGTGAGCTCCTTATCCAGCGCCGCCCGGCCCCCACGGACCCGGTCGCCGCTGCCGAGCGCGTCAGGCGGGCGCTGGCGGGACAGCCCATTCTGGCCGTTGACGGCACCGAACTGGACATCTCGTTCCAGAGTATCTGCATCCACTCCGACGCACCCAACTCTGTTGCAGTGGCCACCGCCGTGCGCGCGGTCCTGGGCTGACTCTGACCTATCCAACCATCTGAAAGCGAGCAACCCCGTGGCAACCATCGTCTCCCCGCTCCCCGGAATCTTCTACCGCAAGCCCGGCCCCGACAAACCGCCGTTCGCCAACGAAGGCGACACCATCGAGATCGGCCAGACCCTGGGCATCGTCGAAATCATGAAGCAGTTCACCGAAATCCAATCCGATGTGTCCGGGGTCCTCGAGTCCTTCGAAGTCAACGAGGGCGACATGGTCAACCCGGGCGACGCCATCGTCGTCATCCACGAAGGAAAGCCGTGAAGAAACTGCTCATCGCCAACCGCGGCGAAATCGCCGTCCGAGTTGCACGGACCGCACGCGAAATGGGCATCGAAACAGTCCTGGTCGCCAGCGAACCCGACGCCAATTCCCTTGCAGCCCGCACCGCCGACAACGTGGTGGTAGTAGGCCCGGCTCCTGCGCCCGCCAGCTACCTGAACCAGGACGCCATCATCTCCGCGGCCTTGGACAGCGGCTGCGATGCCGTCCACCCCGGCTACGGCTTCCTCTCCGAGAACTCCACTTTCGCCCGGAAGGTCGCAGATGCTGGGCTGACCTGGGTGGGTCCTGACGCGGACGCCATCGAAATGATGGGCAACAAGTCCATGGCCAGAGAATCCGCCCGCAAGGCCGGCGTCCCGGTACTCCGCGGCTCGGACGGACCCCTGGACCCCGGGGCCGACGCCATTGAGGTGGCCCGCGGCATCGGCTACCCGCTGGTGGTGAAGGCCTCCGCCGGCGGCGGCGGCCGGGGCATCCGCTTCGTCCACGGCGAAGACGAACTCCTGAAAACGATCGAGACGGCCCGCGGGGAGGCGGCATCCGTCTTCGGGGACCCCACGGTTTACCTGGAACGATTTGTGCAGCATGCCCGCCACGTGGAGGTGCAGATCCTCGGAGACGGAACCAGCTTCATCCACCTCGGGGACCGCGACTGCTCCATGCAGAGACGCTCGCAAAAAGTCATCGAAGAAGCACCGGCACCGGACCTTCCCGACGCCGTCCGCCGGAGGATCCGGGAGTCCTCCGTGGAACTCGCCCGGGAGTGCGGCTACAGCGGAGCCGGCACGGTCGAATTTCTCTATGACCCCATCAACCACGAAGCCGCATTCATTGAAATGAACACCCGCATCCAGGTTGAGCACCCCATCACCGAGCAAATCACCGGAATCGACCTGGTCCGCGAACAGCTACTGATAGCTTCCACAGGAGCAATGTCCATCCGACAGGATGACGTCCGCTTCAGCGGGCACGCCATTGAATGCCGCATCAACGCTGAAGACCCGGAACACAACTTCTTCCCCAGCCCGGGCCTCATCACGGCCATGGAGTGGCCCTCCGGCGAAGGCATCAGGGTAGACACGGGCGTGGAAGCAGGATCCGTAGTGAGCCCGTATTACGACTCCCTTCTCGCCAAGCTGATCGTCCACGCACCCGACCGAGAAACGGCCATTGGGGCCATGCTGACAGCCTTGGACGGAACACACATCGAAGGGGTCAAGACCACCGTCCCGGTGCACAAGACACTTCTGGCGCGGCCCGAATTCGCTGCTGTGACCCACCACTCGAAGTTCCTTGAAACTGCCGATCTTTTGGAGGCACAATGAGCAGCCCGGCACCCGCCTCGCAGGAGGCACGCTACACCTGGGGCGGAGACGAATTCCTCTTCGTTGAAGTCTCCGAGTCCATGAGCCTGGCTGCGAACTTTCGGGTCATGTCCATTGCCGCGAAGCTGTCAGCCATGGAGCTGCCGGGCATCGTGGACGTCTGTCCCGCTAACGCCTCACTGCTGGTGAGGTTCGATCCCGACGTCCTGCCGCCGTCGACCCTTGAAGACACCGTACGGACCATCGAAGGGGACCTGACCCACCATCAGGAGCAGGCGCTCGAAACCAGGATCATCGAGGTCCCGGTCTGGTATAACGACCCCTTCACGGCGGAAGTGGCGGAGCGCTTCCGCGAGGGGTTCCATCAGGAGCCGGGAGGTACCGACATTGACTACGCGGCCAAGGTCAACAACCTGAAGGATGCCGGCGAGTTCATCCAGCGGCACCATGAGCAGCCGTGGCTCGTCTCCATGGTTGGCTTCGTGGCCGGCCTGCCGTTCCTCTTCCAGCTCGTGGAACGGGAGAAACAACTGGAAGTCCCCAAGTATCTGAGTCCGCGCACCGATACCCCCAAGCTGACGGTGGGCCACGGCGGCTGTTTCGGCTGCATCTATTCCGTGCGTGGCGCCGGCGGATACCAGATGTTCGGCGTTGCTGCCGCGCCGATCTTTGATCCCGCCCAGACCCTGGAAGACTTCAAGGACTTCATGGTGTTCTTTCGTCCGGGAGACATCGTTAAGTTCAAGCCGGTGACCGAAGCCGAGTACAACGGCATCCAGGCGCAGATTTCCGCAGGAACGTTCCGCTACCGGCAGGTACCTGTGACATTCGATCTGTCCAGGGCACTCGCGAATCCCGAAGGCTACAACCAGGAACTGATGGAGACCCTCAATGGCATTTGACATCAAGAACCCCGGTCTGGCCACCACGGTCCAGGACCAGGGACGCACCGGCCACTACAACGTGGGCATCCCGCAGAGCGGGTCCATGGACCAATACTCCGCCGAACTCGGCAATGTCCTGGTGGGCAACACCGCCAAAGAGGCCGTCCTTGAATGCACGTACCTGGGCCCGGCGCTGACCACCGATCAGGATGCAGTCATCGTCGTCACCGGTGCCCCGGTGGAAGTGAAAGTCAACGGCGAATCCCGGCCCGAGTGGACCCGGCTTCAACTGAACGCCGGCGACGAGCTCGGCTTCGGAGTCATCCAGGGCGGCACGCGCTACTACATCGCAGTCCAGGGTGGCATCGACGTTCCCGAGGTGCTAGGCAGCCGGTCGACCTACGTTCTGGGCGCAATCGGCGGATTCCACGGCCGCAAGCTGGAAGCGGGTGATCAGGTTCCCGTAGGAAGTCCGCTGAACGGCGGAGCCCTGCCCGTTGCCGACACGGTTCCGGAGGAATTCCGTCCCTTGTTCGAGAAGGAACAAACCGTCAGGATCGTGCTTGGCCTTTACGACCACCTCCTCACCGACGCGGGACTGGACAACCTTCTCAACGGCGAGTGGAAGCTGACCCCAGTCGCCGACCGAATGGGGCTGAGATACTCCGGCCCCGGCGTGAAGTGGAAAGAACGAGAGCAACCTTTCGGGGCCGGGTCCGACCCATCCAACATTGTGGATGCCGGCTACGCCGTCGGGTCGATCCAGATACCCGGCGGCACCCAACCCATCATCCTGCACCGCGATGCCGTCTCCGGCGGCGGGTACGCCATGGTGGGCACGGTCATCAGCGCCGACATGGACCTGGTGGCCCGCGCCGCCCCCGGCACGTCCACCAGGTTCACCGCCGTCAGCCTGGACGAAGCCCTTGGGGCGCGCAAGGACCTTGCTGAACGCAAGAAAAACGCGCGGGCAGCCCTGGGACACCGCTGATCAAAGGGCGATCTGGCTGGAAGCCGATCCGGCGCCGGGCTGATGGTGGCTCGATTGACCGGCTGGTGCCGGGTGGTCCAGAGGACGTGGCGGTAGGCCCCCGCTATGAGGGGATGGCCGCTGATGCGGTGGCCAGGCGTGGGAGGATCGGGGTATGGAAAACTCCCCCGAGGTCCTGCGTTATGCGGCCTTTTCCACGACGCCGGACGGCGGCAATCCTGCCGGGCTGGTCCTGGATGGCCGCCAGCTGGATGAAGCCGGGATGCTGGCGGTGGCAGCCGCCGTCGGGTATGCCGAAACGGCCTTTGTGACCGAGCAGGGCGTCGACGGCGACCCGCGAAGGAGCCGGGTCCGGTACTTCTCGCCGATCGCCGAGGTGCCGTTCTGTGGCCATGCGACGATTGCGCTGGCCGTGGCGCTGAGCGCTCGCGACGGGGCAGGATCCTTCACCTTCGACACCCCTGTCGGCCCCGTCGTCATCGAGACAGCAGGCGAAGGCGCCGAC
>DATITT010000449.1:0-1512 GCA_035467435.1 Arthrobacter sp.
CAATTGTTCAGGTAACTAACTGGCTGTTCCCGGTACTCGCCATCGCCATACTCGGCCTCGCGCTGTCATTGCGCTAGATCAGCGGGATGCCTGCAAACGTCCTGTCGCGGTAAAGGATCCCCAAACTGGACGGAAATGCCCCAAAGACTGTCGGTCGTGGACCGAACGGATCGACCGGGCGCTGCTCGATGCCACCGCCATCGACCACGGCGACCGAATCACTCGTCCCACGGCCACCCGTTCACACTTCACCCCGGCCATGACAACAGGGGCGCGATTCAGCGTCGTGTTGATGGTTATCCGCGCGGGCTCATGGGAAACCCCTAGACGTCTCCGAGCCGGCGGGATAATGATTACGGAATGGACGTGATCGACGAACCCGACCATCAGCCACAGCCCGGCCGGCAGGAGTCGTGGCTGGACGGCACGGTCAGCCGGCGATCCATGCTGGCCAGTGCAGGGTTGGCGGGCGTTGGGGCACTGGCGGCCGGTACCTTCGCGGGCAGGGTCCTGTTCCCCGATCGGACTTCATCGACGACGGCGCCGCCGCCCACTCCTGCCGCCACGGCATCACCCTCGGCGGGTCAGGCGTCCGGTAGTGCTGCGCTGGCTGGCCGGATTTTCGTGAGCACCCCGCTCACGACGCCGCACGTAACGAGCTGGGGCGCCGACCAGGCAGCGCCGGGACTGGTTTTCGCGACCCCTCTGGGGCATAGCTCAGGGGGCGTCATCCTTGATAGCGGCAGCCAGCCGGTCTGGATGGAGCCGGGCGGCGCCGGGGTGATGGACTTGCGGGTGCAGACGTTCGAAGGCAACCCCGTGCTCACCTACTGGCAGGGGGCCGTTAAGGATGGCGGCTACGGCGCCGGCACGGGAGTCATCCTGGACACCGCCTACCGGACTGTTGCGTCCGTCAGTGCGGGGAACGGTCTCAGCACCGATCTGCATGAATTCCAGCTCACCGCTGCGGGAACGGCGCTGCTGATCGCATACCCGATGGTGCAGGCGGACCTCAGCGCCGTCGGCGGTCCCGCCAAGGGATACATGCTGGACTGCAACGTGCAGGAGATTGATGTGCGCAGCGGTGCCGTCCTGCTGGACTGGGCAACGTCCAAGCACATCGGCCTGACCGAAACCTATGCCACTCCCGGAGGAAATCTGGCCAAGGACGGCACAACCGAGGACAACGCCTTCGATCCCTACCATCTGAACTCCGTGGACGAGGAGGGGGACACCCTGCTGATTTCCGCCAGGCACACCAATGCCCTATACCTCATCGGCCGCACGTCGGGGGAAGTGCGCTGGCGGATGGGCGGGAAAAACAGCGACTTCGCCCTGGCGGAAAACGCCGTCTTCGGTTGGCAGCACGACGCCCGCTGGCGCTCCGCCACGTCGATCAGCCTCTACGACAATCACTTCGCAGAAGAGACATCGGGCACCTCCAGGGGACTCCTGCTCGCCATCGACGAGGCCGCGAAGACTGTTACCCTCCAGCAGGAGTTCGCCAACGCC
>DATITT010000450.1:0-1621 GCA_035467435.1 Arthrobacter sp.
CCCGGGGAGCGGGCGGTGGGCGGGAAGGCGGCGGCAGCGGAGGGAGTGGCGGGCGAGGAGGCGGCGGCAGCGGTGCCGGCCATACGCGGCAGAACGTTCCCGGGTACGGCGAGGTCCTGCTGGGGCTGGCGCCCCCGCTGCCGGACTGGGCCTTGATGGCGCGCCTGGACCGGGTGCTGGAGCAGCTGGGCGCCGCCGGCGGTGAGGCGGGAGCCGCCGCGCTGACCGGGAGGGGTTGGATTGAGTGGTGCCGCGGCAAAGGGTCCTTCGCCGATGCACTCTTCCGCCGCGCGGACCAGGAGCTCCCGGGCTACCGGCTGGCCGAACTACTGGCGGAGCTGGTCCGCCGCGGGACGCTCTGCGGCTGGGCGGCCAGGAGGGAGGCGGCCTGGCAGCGGTTCGAGCCGGACGTTGCCTGACACCAGACCGACACCGGGCCGGGAGGGCGCCTCCGCCGGGGGAGACATGCCGGGAGGGCGCCTCCGCAGGGGGAGACATGCCGGGAGGGCGCCGCCCCTGAGGCAAGACGGGCAGCGGCGCCGCGGCCGGATCCCGCGGGCCCGTGCCCCGCGTCGGTCCCGGTTGAGAAAACCGTGAGACAATGGTTACCGAGACCCGGTTGGGTCCGTGTATTAAGTGCTTGTAGTGGACCGTGGAAACAGGGAACATTACGCTCACCCCAGGAGTTCTACTTAGTGGCTCTGCTGGTCGTGATTGCACCTGATGTGAAACACGGACTTGACAGGGTCATAGTGGTGTTGCCCGTATGGTGATTCCACAGACCGCCGCTAGAAAGGTTTTCTGTGACCCCGTCTTCCGCGAAGAAGGAACCCGCCGACCAGGCAGTATTGTCCCCCGAGGAGAAGAAGGCGGCGACGAGCGCGAAGCGCGCCGCCACGCGTGCAGCCAACAAGGCTGTCAAAGACGCAGCCTTGGCCGATGGTGACACCACCGCATCGGCAGACGCCAAGCCTGAACCCAAGAAGCGCGGGCCCAAGCCCGGCGCTAAAGCCGCGGCGCTGGCCGCCGGCAAAGCCGCCAACGGTGACGATGACACCGACGAGGAAGCCGAGGTTGACCTCGACGACGTCGTTGTGGGAGCCGTTGAGATCGGTGAGGACGGGGAGGAAATCCCCGCCAAGGCCGCAGCCGCCACCGGCACCGGCTTCGTCTACTCCGACGCCGACGACGACGACGCCCCCGTGCAGCAGGTCATGTCCGCCGGCGCCACCGCCGACCCGGTCAAGGACTATCTGAAGCAGATCGGCAAGGTCGCCCTGCTGAACGCTGAGCAGGAAGTCGACCTCGCCCTGCGCATCGAGGCAGGCCTCTTTGCCGAGGAAAAGATCAACGCCGACGACGGAACCATGGATCCGAAGCTCAAGCGTGAGCTCGAATTCGTCATTCACGACGGAAAGCGTGCCAAGAACCACCTGCTGGAGGCCAACCTCCGCCTCGTGGTCTCGCTGGCCAAGCGCTACACCGGCCGCGGCATGCTGTTCCTGGACCTGATCCAGGAAGGCAACCTGGGCCTGATCCGTGCGGTCGAGAAGTTCGACTACACCAAGGGCTTCAAGTTCTCCACCTACGCCACCTGGTGGATCCGCCAGGCCATCACCCG
>DATITT010000451.1:0-5795 GCA_035467435.1 Arthrobacter sp.
CAAGCCGAAACTGGTGTTCTTCCTGGACGAGGCGCACCTGCTGTTCAACGATGCCTCCAAGGCGTTCCTGGACGCCATCACCACCACCGTGCGGCTGATCCGGTCCAAGGGCGTCGGCATCTTCTTCGTCACCCAGACCCCGAAGGATGTCCCCGCGGAGGTCCTGGGGCAGCTCGCCAACCGGGTGCAGCACGCCCTCCGTGCCTACACACCGGAGGATGCCAAAGCGCTCAGGGCCACCGTCTCCACGTTCCCGATGAGCGACTACGATCTCGAGGAAACGCTCACCTCAGCCGGGATCGGCGAGGCGGTCATCACTGTCATGAACGAGAAGGGCGCCCCGACGCCGGTGGCACTCACCCGCCTGCGCGCGCCGGAATCCGTTATGGGGCCCAGCGCCGACGCCCTGATCTCCAGCACGGTGGCCGGCTCGGCGTTACTGCCCAAGTACGGCACCGCCGTCGACAACGTCTCCGCCTACGAGAAAATCTCCGGGAAGGCCGCGGCGGACACCGGCGCGGCGGCCCCTGCTCCGGCCCCCCGCGGCAGCTCCGACGTCGACGCCGAGGCACGCCGGATCGAGGAGGAAATCCTGGGCCGCCCCAGCAGCCGGCCCGCTCCGGCGTCAGGTCGTCAGGAGTCCAGCCAGGAACCCCGCCAGTCACCCAGGCAGCCGCAACGGCAGCCGGCGGACGACGGCGGCATGGCCGGAGACCTTGCCGGGGCCTTGGGCGGCGCCCTCGGCGGCGGGCTCAAGAGCATGGCACGCTCGCTCGGGACCCAGCTCGGCCGCGAATTGCTGCGCGGCGTCTTCGGCACCGCCCCCAAGCGCCGCCGCTAGGCGGACCCAGTCACATGGAGCCCGCGCGACAAGGGGATTCCTGTGGGGTGCAGGTAACGTAAGGTGAGTGCAAATGAGTCAGGCGTTGGTCAGGATCGCAGCCGCATGGCTGCTGGTCCTCATGCTTGCCGTGGCCGGGGGCATCGTCGCGATCAACGTCGTGAACAACACCCTGGCGAGCCCGCAGCAGCCTGTCCGTGAATATCTCGATGCCCTGCAGAAGGGCGAAGGCGAGAAAGCCCTAGGCCTGTTGCGCGCTTCCGTTCCCCAAAGCAGCGCGGCCATGCTGGACGGCACGGCACTGCAGACCGCCACCGCAGGGATCAGCGGCATCAACTACGGCGCAGCCGAGGACCGCGGCAACAACCAGGTCATGGTGCCGATCGACTACACAATCGATGGCAGCGAGCTGCGGACCGAGTTCCTGCTGGAGAGGTCCGGCACGGAATGGCTGTTCTTCCACAAGTGGGCCCTGGTTCCCGCCGCCCTTCCGGTCCTGAACGTCACGGTGGTCAACTCCAGTGAGGCCACCCTCAACGGGGTCCCGGTGAACATGCCCAACGGCCGCAACTCCTTCGCCGTCTTCTACCCCGGCGAATACGAGGCCTCCCTGGCCGGCGAGTACTTCTCCGCCGCACCCACCAAGGCCACGGTGTCCGGCCGGGATGTCCCCGTGGCACCGCTGAACCTGATGACGGAAGCCACCGACGGGCTGAAGGACGCGGTGGGAAGCAAGGTGAACGAGTTCCTGGACTCCTGCGCCGACACCGCCGACGAGCAGCAGCAGCTCCAGCCCGGCTGCCCGTTCTACCACACCACCAACAACCGGGTCATCGACGGCACCATCGACTGGAGCATCAGCGAGTACCCCAGCATCAGCATCGAACCCTACGGCGGACGCTGGGTAGTGGCGCCTCTGAACGGCAAAGCGCGGATCGAGGCCCAGCAGGTGGATCTCTTCACCGGGGCCGTGACGTATGTCAACATCGTCCACGACTTCAGCTTCACCACGCGCCTGGACATCGACGCCGACACCGTCAAGGTCACCCCGCTCCTGAGCTACTAGCCCTGCGCCGGCAGAGGCGGCAGCAGCCCGTTGTTGCGCCGGGCAGTCTTTGGCCCGGGCGGCCGGCCGAGGACTGCCAGGACCTCGGCCAGCATCAGCGCGGGGTGGTGCACAACGTCATCGCAGTAGTACCGGAGCACGGAGTAGCCGTGGACCACGGACACGTTGTTGCGCCGCTGGTCTTTCTTGATCTGGGCCCACTCACCGTGATGGCGTCCGTCCATCTCCACAATCAGTCTGCCCTCCAGCAGGAGGTCCACATATCCGACGCCGTCAATGTAGACCTGCGCTTCCACCATGATGCCGGCCTGGCGGAAATACGTCCTGGCGAGGGTCTCCAGCAGGGATTCGGCTCCGCGGTCCACCCAGTCAAGGACCTTGCGGGCGTGGCCATTGCGCTTCCCGGGGAGTCGGTCCCGCAGGAACCCGAGTGTCATATCGCCCCGGCCGACGGCGTAGTCCACCATGACCAGGGCTTCGAGCAGCGGCAGGCACCTCAGCGCATGGATGAGCACGTCGCCGAGGGCAGCAACCGGCTGGTAGGGGTGCGGCTCGAGGAGCAGTCCGTGGTGCCCGACCTGCCCCTCGAAGGCTTCACCGCGCCTGTGATGTACATGGACGGAACCGGCGGAGTTCACAGACCAGAGCCGGTAGAGGGGCGCCGCGCTGATGCATGTGAGGAGCTGCCTGTGCTGCAGCAGCGCCACGTGGTCCGGGGCCGCCGTCGGGAGCGCATAGAGTCCCCTGGCCGGCTGCAGGACGCCGGCTCTCACCGCCCGCCGCAGTGCGGCCGCCAATGCCTCAAAATCCCGGGAGTCCGCGGGTCCGGGGCCCGGTTAAGGCCAAAAGGCTGCTGTCCGTGACACCGCGGTCACGAACAGCAGCCAAAACCGGGCTACCGGGCTACTTCGGTGGAGCTCAGTCCATCCCGCGCAGGTCCAGCACCAACTCGGTGTCGCCGTCGGCCTGCAGCAGCACCGGGATGCCCCAGTCCTGCTGGTACAGGTGGCACGCGGCGTGGTCCGGGATCTCACCGTCCGCGTCTTCCGGACCGTCGCAGGCGGCGGCGCGGGCGGTGATGTGCAGCACGCCCTCCGGCACGTCGGCGGCGATTTCCAGGGTGCGGAGCAGTCCCACCGACGTTCCGCCGCCGGCCAGCAGCAGTTCCGGCGGGGTGGAGGAGATCTTCAGCTGGGTCGGGTCGCCCCAGCGGTCGTCCAGTTTCTGGCCCGTCGGCGCGGTGAAGCGGACCGACAGCTCCAGCAGCCCGGGCGCCACGGGGCTCTTGGGCCGGTGGGTCTGGGCCGCGCCCTCATCCACCTGCTGCGCTTCCTTGGGGATCGGCACATAGACCAACTGGTGCTTGTTCGCCTCGACCACCACCAGCAGCGGCTCGGCGCCGGCCACCTGGGTGTGGTCCACAATCACGTCGGAGGGCTCGGACAGCCCGCGCGCCAGGGTGGAGACCGTGCCCGAGGAGGGATCGTAGCGGCGCACGGCACCGTTGTAGGTGTCAGCGACCGCCACCGAGCCGTCCGGCAGCACGGTGACGCCAAGCGGGTGCTGCAGCCGCGCCTCGGAGGCCTTCCCGTCGCGGAAGCCGAAGTCGAACAGGCCCTTGCCGACGGCGGACTCAACGGTGATGGCACCGCCGTCGCCGATTACGAGCTTGCGCAGCGCCGAGGTTTCGGAGTCCGCCACCCAGATGTTGCCGTCGGCGTCCTCGGCGAGGCCGGAGGACTGGGCGAACCAGGCTTCCTCGGCCGGGCCGTCGAGCAGGCCCTCGAGGCCGTTGCCGGCGATGATGGACACGGCGCCGGAGCGCGGGTCGAAGCTGAAGATCTGGTGCACACCGGCCATGGCCACGACGACGGCATGCAGTTTGGTGGACCAGACAACGTCCCAGGGCGAGCTGAGGGAGACCTGCAGCGGATCCGCCTCCAGCCGGGCACCGTACGCGGCGCCTTCTTCGTCCACCCGGGCCGGTCCCGTCTCCAGGAGCCGCTGCACGCCGTTGCCGGCCAGCGTCCTGACAGATCCGTCCGCGAGGGACAGTCCGCGCAGGCGGTGGTTCACGGAGTCGGCGATCACGACGTCGTAGCCGGTCTGGGCGGCGACGTCGTCCGGGAGCAGCACCAGGCCCTGGGGTTCGTTGAAGCGGGCAGTGGCGGCGTTGCCGTCGGCATGGCCCTTGTCGCCGGAGCCGTAGGTGGCCAGCACGGTCTGGAAGTCGGTGGAGAGCTCCACGAGCCGGTGGTGCCCGGTGTCGGTGACCAGCCAGGAACCCGCCTCCGAAGCGCTCCCGACGCCGCGTCCGTCGGGAAGGAACAGGGCCTTGCCGGGGAACCGCAGGGTGCCCGACGTCGGCTCCGGCGCCACATACGGCCCGTCGCCCCGGTGCAGCGTGCCCTTGGACTCGTGCTCGGCGATCAGCTCGGGGATGAGCACGGCGAGGCCATCGGCGTGGCCTTCACCGGAGAGGTGCGCCACGATGTACCCCTCGGGGTCGATGACCACCAGCGTGGGCCACGCCCGTGCCGTGTACGCCTTCCAGGTGTCCAGCTCGGGATCGTCCAGGACCGGGTGGCGGATCTCGTAGCGCTCGACGGCGGCGGCGAGGGCCACCGGATCTGCCTCGTGCTCGAACTTGGGAGAGTGCACACCGACCGTCACAAGGACGTCGGAGTACTGCTGTTCCAGCGGGCGGAGTTCGTCCAGCACGTGCAGGCAATTGATGCAGCAGAAGGTCCAGAAGTCGAGCAGCACGATCTTGCCGCGCAGGGATTCCAGGTCCAGGGACTTTCCCCCGGTGTTGAGCCAGTTGCGGCCCACCAGTTCGGAGGCCCGGACCCGGAGGTGGGTGCGTACGGTTTCGGTCATGAGCGTCCTTCCAGCTTTGAGTTGCGTTCGGCCAGACGGGCATCGCGCTCGGCCAGCTTGGCAAACATATCGTTGTAAGCGGTGAGATCGGCGTCGTTATTCCTGTCCGCCGCCCGGTCGGTGCGCTTGGACTCGCGCGCATCGGAACGGGACCACTGGACGGCGACGCCGATCGCCACCAGCAGCGTGGGCACTTCGCCGATGCCCCACGCCACTGCGCCGCCCAACTGCTGGTCCAGCAGGGCTGACGGGCCCCAGGTCCGGCCGAGGTTGCCGAAGTAGTCCGCGGCCAGCAGCCCGGTGCCTCCCATGATCGCTACGCCGAAGAAGGCGTGGAAGCCCATGGTGGCCAGCAGGAGCAGCAGCCGCATGGGGTACGGCGCACGCCGGGGCAGCGGGTCGGTGCCGATCATGGTGAGCACGAAGATGTAGCCCGTGAGGGCGAAGTGCAGGTTCATCAGCTCGTGGCCGATGTGGTCCCGCATCGCATAGCCGAACGCTTCCGAGTAATAGAACAGCACGATCGATCCGGCGAAGTTGGCGGCGGCGAACAGCGGATGCGTCACCAGCTGGGAGAACTTCGAGTGGATGACGACCAGCAGCCACTCGCGCGGGCCGCGGGAGCTGTCACGGCGCGCCGTGAGCGCACGCAGGGCCAGCGTCACGGGGGCGCCAAGGACCAGGAAGATGGGGGCCACCATGGTCAGTGCCATATGGTCCACCATGTGCGCCGAGAACAGCACCCGGCCGTAGACCGCCGGAGGACCGGAGGTCACGTACGTCAGGACTCCGAGCCCGATCACCCAGTTGACGGCCCGGAACCAGGACCAGGAGTCCCCGCGCCGGAGCACCTTTCGCATGCCGAGGATGTAAGCCACGAGCCCAAAGACCGCGACGGCGACCCAGAGCCAGTCCGCGCGCCATTCCGTCAGCCAGCGTTCCGGGGTCAGTTCCGGCGGCAGTTCGTAGCCGGAAATGATGAAGGCCGGGGAGGCGTTCGGCGCCAGC
>DATITT010000452.1:0-5863 GCA_035467435.1 Arthrobacter sp.
CGCCCGTCCAGCAGTGCCACCGCCCGGGCCGCCTGGCTGAAGGCGATGCTGGCGCGGGGGCTGGCGCCGAACTCGATGAAGCCGGCCAGCCGCGCGTCGATGTACCCGGCGGCGTTGCGGGTGACGAAGGCCAGGCCCACGATGTAGCGGACGACCGCCGGGTCGATGTAGACGCGGCGGACGATCCCCTGCAGGTCACTGACGGCGTCGAGGGAGGCAGCGGCGGCCGGTTTCTGCTCCGGAGTGAACACCCCGGCGTCGATCCGGCGGATGATCTCCGCTTCTTCCGCCGGGGTGGGGTAGTCCAGCACGTCCTTGAGCATAAAACGGTCCATCTGGGCCTCGGGCAGCAGGTAGGTGCCTTCCTGCTCGATCGGGTTTTGTGTGGCCAGCACCAGGAAGGGGGCCGGCAGCGGGTGCACCACTCCCCCGATGGAGGTCTGGCGTTCCTGCATGGCCTCGAGCATCGCACTCTGGGTTTTTGCGCTGGAACGGTTGATCTCATCCAGGAGGACGATGTTGGCGTGCACCGGGCCAAGCTGGGTCACGAAGGTGCCCTTGGCGGCGTCGTACAGCTGGGTCCCGACAATGTCGCTCGGGAGCAGGTCCGGGGTGCACTGGATCCGGCGGAAGTCCGCACTGATGGCCTCGGCCACGGTCTGCGCGGCGGTGGTCTTCGCCAGCCCGGGGACGCTTTCCAGCAGGATGTGGCCGCCGGTCATCAGCCCGATCAGCAGGGATTCGCGGAGCCTGGCCTGCCCCACCACCTTGGCGTCGAAGTTGCGGGAGATGGCCGCCAGGGTCTGCTGCGCCCGGGCCAGTTCCGCCGGTTCAAGCCGTGCGGCGGCCATAGTCTGAAGCACTCGAAATCCCCCTGGTAGCTGGTCTGCGGCGGCGGCCTGCCTCACCGGCAGCCAACGGCCATCCTATCCAAGCCCGCGCCGTGAACTCCGGCAATGGGGAGCACTCCCCATCGTGCCCGCGCAGGACTATCCTTTTGCCATGATCCAGCTTCCAGCCAGTTACCAGGAGTATCTCGCCGGCAAGAGCGAGAGTTTCATCAATACTGTCCGGCCCATCCTGATGCAGTCCGCGGCGGACAAGTCACACGGTGTCCGGGTGGTGGTGCACCCTCATGACCACCAGGCGCACCTGGACGAGTCCATCCCGTTCGGGACCGTCGTCGAGGACATCGACTGACGCCTGGGCGCGGGGGCCGTTCCGCAGGCCGGCGCTAGCCCTCCAGCAGGAGGCGCTGCGAGCGGGGCGCCAGCGTGTGTTCCAGCACGAGGCAGGCCGCGCCGATCGCGCCGACATCCTCGCCGACGCCGGTGCCGACCACCTCGATCTCGTGGATCTTCCGGGTGGCGCTGTTTTCCCGGACGAGTTCCGGGATCCGGTCGAGATACCGCGGGGAGAGGCAGGTCCAGAACGGTCCGCCGAACACCACACGGTCCACGTCCAGGGCATTGGTGACGGTCGAGACGGCACGGGCAACAAGGGTGGCGGAGTGGTCGATGATCTCCTCCGCTTTTGCGTCGCCGGCGGAGGCGGCGGCACACAGTGCGGCGAAGCTCTCCTGGATGGCCGGGCCCGTCGCTGTTTCGACGGGGCCGTCGAGGATCCCGGCTTCGACGGCCCGGGTCACCAGCACCTGCGGTATGCAGGAGGACTTGACGCAGCCGCGCATGCCGCAGTCGCAGGGTGCGCCGTCGGGATCAACGATGATGTGCCCGATCTCCCCGGCGTTGCCGGAGGTGCCGCGCACCACCTCGTCATTGAGCACGATCCCGCAGCCGATTCCGGTGCCCATGTACATAAAGACGAAGCTGCCGGCACCGCTGGGACCGCCCGCCCAGGTCTCTGCCACGGCGGCACTCGTCACGTCCTTGTCCACGATGGTGGACAGTCCCGTGGCCGCGGCCAGGGCGTCGCGGAGCGGCACGCGGTCCCAGCCGAGCAGGAGCGGGGGGTCGACGACGGTGCCTTCCTCGAGGTCGATCGGTCCGGGCGTGGCGATCCCCAGGCCGGCGATCCGGGCCGGGTCCACGCCGGACTCCGAGATGAGCTGCTTGATTTCGGCGGCGATGGTGTCGATGACGGCCCCGGGATCGTTGCCGCCCGGAGTCTTGATCCGGGAATGTTTGACCACTGCCCCGACCAGGTCCAGCACCACGAACGTTGTCACGGCCGGATCCAGGTGGACACCCACGGCATACATTCCGGAGGACTTGAGCCGGAGCATGGTCCGCGGTTTGCCCGGTCCGGTGCCTTCCTTGCCGGCCTCATAGATGAGGTCCTGGTCCAGCAGCCGGCGGGAGATATTGGAAATCGTCTGCGGGGACAACCCGACGATCTGGGCAAGCTCCACCCGGCTGAGGCCGGCCGGGGATCGGCGGATGGCATCGAGGATTACCGTGAGGTTGAAGTCCCCCATGCGGGGCAAATTGGTTCCGCGCCTCGGCGAGGGCTGGCGGATCTCAGTCACTGATACCCCTAAACGTCTTTGGCTACGCAATGCTTGTCTCAGAATCGTACGTTACCCTCTTGTGACCGCCCACGCGCCCCGCTTCACACTTCGAAGCTTTTCCGGATGCTGGCGGTCACGGTGAATTTCGGGTTCCGGCCCACCTCGCGGGTGGGGCCGACCAGCCGCTGCAGCGCGGGCCGGTAGTACAGGTGGCTGTTGAAGACCGTCCAGAGTTCCCCGCCCGGCGCGAGGACCCGCGCGGCCGCCTCGATCAGCTTCAGGCCGGCCCCGGCATGCACCGCGGCTCCGACGTGGAAGGGCGGGTTGAGCAGGATCAAATCGGCGCTGGCTTCCGGCAGCGAGGCCATGGCATCGTCCTGGAGGACGGTGACCTGAGCCGCGAGGCCGTTGGCGGCTGCCGTCGCCCTGGCGGAGTCGACGGCGGCCGCTGACTGGTCGGTGGCCGTGACCCGGGAACCGGGGTTGCCGCGGGCGTACATGGCGGCGAGGATCCCGGTGCCGCAGCCGAGGTCGATCGCGTGCCGTGCCGGCGGCATCTGGGGCAGGAACTCCAGGAGGAACCGGGTGCCGATGTCCAGCCCGGTGCCGGCGAACACGGCGCCGTGGGCGCACACGGTCAATCCGAGTTCGGCGTTGACTTCGGTGACCGGGAACAACGGGGCACCCGTGGCGGGCCTGGGGCCGCGGGCCAGCAGGATCCGGGATTTCTGCCGGGCACGTTGGGGCTGGACCTCGCTGAAATAGCGCTCCAGCACGGCGTTCATGCCGAGGCTCATGTGCTTGACCCGGCCGCCGGCCAGCAGCACAACGCCGGGCGCGGCGTGGCGGGCGATGGCGTCGGCAAGTTCCTCCAGCTCCGCCAGGGACTTGGGCAGCTGAAGGAGCACCAGGCTGGCCCCGGACAGGAGCGCGGGCCCCAGCGGCAACTGTTCGAAGCCGCCGGCGACGCCGAGCTTCCCGGCGTTGTTGCGGAGGGCATGCTCACCGGTGATGAGGTCCTGGTGCACCCGGACCGGACCGGCCCAGCTGGCGGCGTCGAGTGCCAAAGCCCCCAGGGTCAGCGCCCCGTAGCGGTCCCCTACAATGGCGAGCCTGCTGCCGGGGTGCAGGACGCCGGCAGCCAGCAGGTCCGCGGCGGTGTCCAGCAGGAGCCTGTCCGTGGCGTCCCAGGCCTGCAGGTTGGCCGCCTCCACGTCCGGGAACCTGCCCAGCCGGGAGAAGAGGGAATCGAGATTGTTGTCCGCCACGCGCGAGCTGCCGCCTTTTTGTGAGTCCTGGTGTTCGGACCTCGAAAAAGAGGGCCCCTGCAAACTTATCCTGATCCCCGCTGCCCACGGTGCCGCCGGCTGAGCTGCTGGCGCGCGACCACCACGTCGCCGCGTTCAACGCGGACGCCGGGGGCCTGCCACCATCCATCCGGTGACCCCGCCTAGCAGGGTGAGGCCCGGAACAAGATTCCACGACAGACCCTGCAGCTCCCTGAGCAGCCCGGGGCTGGCTTCCAGCACCGGGGTGATCAGCAGGTAGGCGACGGATGCCAGCACGAAGCCTGCGGCTCCCCCACCAAGCGCCCCCCAGAGCCTTCGGCGTTTTTCCCGCCTACCCGGTGCTGGGGACGGTGACTTCATGATCCGTCCGGCGTTGCTTGGTGTTTGAAGCCGGACGGTTGGGTGGAGCCCACGGCATCTGCCAGGTCCAGCAGATGCTGTCGTTCGGCCGGTGAGTATTTTCCAGCGCCGACCGCCGCGCGCATCCGTCCCCGGTGCTCCAGGATTTCCGTCCGGTATCGGCCGTTCCGGTCGCACCAGGAAAGCTCCTGAAGGAGTGCAAGGAGGCGCCCGGCGACGTCGGGGTCCGCTGCGCCATACAGCCTGGGCTGGTTCATGGCCATATCCAGAAGGTCCTTGAAAGTGGGCAGTGCGAGGACCACCCTTACCCGCCCCTCGTCATCGGTGAGCTGCTCGGGGCCGGGGTTCCTCTCCGCCAGCCGGCACAGGAGCGCGGAGAGGTGCCCGATGATGTGCACTGCCGTGGTGGGGTCGTTGATGCCTGGGGAAAGTGCCTTTGCGGCGACGTCGACCAGTTGGCGGAATCCGAAGCCGACGTCCTGGACGTTGGTGCGTTCAAACCCCGTCGCGACGGCAGCGTTGACGCTGGTTTTCAGCTCCTCCCGGATTGCAGAGGTGAAGGGTGCCCCGGCCGTGACCGGCCATGCGGTCGCGAAGGGTACGCCTTCGACCAGCGAGCTGCCCGGTTCCCGGTCCAGCCGTATCACTCCCCCCGCGTCGGCGGCCGCCTGCACGAGCGATGCTTTGTCCACTGATGTCAGGAATCCGGAGTGGGCGGACCTGATAAGGAATGCCGCTTGACCAGGTCCCGGTTCCGGTTCCGGACCGCGGCTCGGGCGGTCCTGGGGAAAGACGCGGTCCATGGTGTCCTGCGTTTCGACGTTGACCCGCCGCATCATGGTTTCCACGCGGATTTCCCGGGTGAGGTGTGCCAGGAAGAGCACCAGGCCGATAACACTGGCAATGGCCAGCACGAAAGCTATGGTGACGGACATTTCAGGGACGAAGGCCTCGTTCCCGTTGGCTTCGTCGCGAACACTTCGCAGGACGGTCAGGGCGAAAGCGAAAGTAGCCAAAAACAGGGCCAGCGTGAAGTGGACGAACCGGTCCGAGGTGAAGGTCCGCAGCAACCGTGGCGAGAACTGGCTGCTGGCCAGCTGCAGCGTGACTACTGTCAGGGAGAACGTCAGGGACGTAACGGTGATGAGGGAGCCGGCGATGGCCTGCAGGACCGCTCTCGCCGCCTCGGGTCCACCGCTGAAGAGGAGAAGGCTAATGCCCCCGGGCATATGGCCTTCAACAGCAGCGTCCAACGCGGGGACCATCGTCCCCAGGGCCACGGCCAGGGCGACTGCTGCCGCAGGGAGAGGCCACAGCTGTGTGCGCAGCGCATCTTTCCATCGTGCGGCACGCCCGTTCATCGGTTGCAACCGGGGGGCATCCAAAGCGTTTCAGCCATAGGTTCCTACTCGCGTGGGAGGACTGGGTCTCAGCCATGTCTAACATGCTCCGCGGCCGGGGCCAAGCGACCCTCCGTGGCAAATGCACCCAACCGTGCGGGCGGACGTGCCGATCATGTCCCGATCAGATCTTCTTGACCACGCTGGATTTCAGCTGCATGGGACCAACGCCGTCCACCTTGCAGTCGATGTCGTGGTCATCCACGCCGTTCACGAGCCGGATTCCGCGGACCTTGGTGCCGACCTTGATAACGGTGGAACTGCCCTTGATCTTGAGGTCCTTGACGACCGTGACGGTGTCCCCGTCGGCGAGGATGTTGCCGACCGCGTCCTTGACAGGTTTG
>DATITT010000453.1:0-1663 GCA_035467435.1 Arthrobacter sp.
CGTTTCCGGGAGAGAGGGCCGTTGTCACCGTGCCGCCGCCGGCGGCCGAGCCTGCCGGTGAAGTGGCGCCGCACGAGCCCATCCAGGTGGCGTTGCCCCGAGAAGCGGTACAGAACGCCATCGCGAACCTGCCCGAGCTCCTGAATTCCGCGTTCGCGGTCCCGCGGTACCGCGAAGTCGAGGGCGGTCCGCGGGTGATCGATGGATTCACGGTCACGCAGGTGAAGCCGTCCGGTGCGGCGGAGCGGCTCGGCCTCCGCAGTGGTGACGTGATCCTGGACGTGAACGGCCAGACCCTGGACGGGATGCCGACCGTGTTGCGGCTCTTCGGCCAGTTGCAGGCCACGCCTCGGGTGACGATCACCGTCCTGCGCGACGGCCAGCGCATGAGCGTCGTCTTCAACACGAAGTGACGGTCGACGACAGCGGCGAGGAGCCGTGGCGCGCGACCTGGAGGAAAATCCATGGAACGAAGGTGGATGTCCCGGCGCGTGCTGCCTGCCGTGTGTGTCCTGCTGATGGCTTCGGTGCCCTGCGCCGACGGAGCCGACAACATCGCGATCCCACAGTGGACGCGGTTCGAGCAGGTGCTGGAGAGCGCAATCGAGTACGCCAACCCGCCGCAGGAAGCCGGCCTGACCGTGGTCTTCACGTCCCCCGGGGGCAAGACCAGCCGTGTCCCTGGGTTCTGGGACGGCGGCCGCACGTGGCGCGTGCGGTTTGCGCCTGATGAGCGTGGCACGTGGACATGGAAGGCGACGAGTTCAGATACGCAGAACGGCGGCCTGCACGGGCGGAGCGGCACGTTCGAGTGCATCGCCCCGGCCGGCACGAGCCGGTTCGCCGGGCATGGCCCCATCCGCGTGTCCGGCGACGGACGGTTTTTCGTGCACGACGATGGCGCGCCGTTCTTCTTTCTCGCGGACACGGCCTGGAACGGCGCCTTGTTGTCCACCGAGGACCAGTGGAGCACGTACCTCCGGACTCGGGTCGCGCAGGGATTCTCCGCCGTGCAGTTCGTGGCCACCCAGTGGCGCGCCGCACCGGACGGCGACCTGAAGGGGGAACTCGCCTACACCGGGACGGAGAAGATCGTCATCAATCCGGCGTTCTTCCAGCGCCTGGATGAGAAGGTGTCTGCGCTGAACCGCGCCGGGTTGCTGGCCGTGCCGGTAATGCTGTGGGCCATCAACGGGGGATCGAATCCGCAGGTGAACCCTGGCGTCTCACTGCCGGAGGACCAGGCAGTCCTGCTTGCCCGCTACATGGTGGCCCGATGGGGCGCAAACCAGGTGGCATGGATCCTCGGCGGCGACGCAGACTACCGCGGCGCGAAGGCTGAGAGGTGGAAGCGCATTGGCCGGGCGGTTTTCGGCGACATTGCCCACGCACCCGTCACCATGCACCCTGGCGGCATGCAGTGGGTCTGGCAGGAGTTTGCAGACGAGGAGTGGTATGGATTCGTCGGGTACCAGAGCGGCCACGGCGATGACGACAAGACTCTCAGGTGGCAGGTCGACGGCCCGCCGGCCGTCGACTGGATCAAGCGGCCATACCGCCCGTTCGTGAATCTGGAGCCGTGCTACGAGAACCACGTGGCCTATCAATCCAGGAAGGGGATCACGCCGGAGCAGGTCCGGCGGGCGATGTACTGGTCCCTCCT
>DATITT010000454.1:0-4874 GCA_035467435.1 Arthrobacter sp.
ATCCGTGCACGAGGTGGGCCAGGTGGTGGCCTCCGCGCAGACTGCCGGGGCGTCGGCGCTCGCCGTCGCCGTCGTCGTCAAACTCACCCGGGTGATCCTGCTGGCGCCCATGGTCGCCGCCGCCGGGCTGCACCACCGCAGCAGCGCCGGCGCCGGACTGGAGCGGCCGCCGATCGTCCCGCTGTTTGTACTCGGTTTCGTTGCCCTGGCAGCCCTGCGTACCACCGGCTGGCTCTCCCCCGGGATCCTTGACGCCGCCGCGGTCCTCCAGGACGTGCTGCTGGGGATGGCGCTCTTCGGCCTCGGCTCGGCGGTGCGGGTGGGCGAGTTGCTGCACACCGGAGCGCGGGCCCTGCTGGCCGCGCTGTTGTCCTGGCTGCTGATCGCCGGGCTGGGGCTGGGTGCCGCGGTCCTCATGATTAGATAGCGGGGTGTCGAACCAGAACCTGCGCCGCGATGAAGCCGCAACCCGCTCAGCCCTGATCACCACCCACAGCTACGACGTCTCTTTGGACGTCCGGCAGGCTGCGGATCCGGACGTCGCCGGCTACACAAGCCGCAGCGTGATCACCTTCTCGGCCAGTGAACCCGGGGCGTCGACGTTCCTGGACTTCATCAGCAGCGAGGTGCACAGCGTTTTCCTCAACGGCAAGGGACTGCCCGTCGCCGACGTCGTGGACGGCTCCCGGATCCGGCTCGAGGACCTCCAGGCGGAAAACCAGGTCACCGTCACCGGCACCGCACTGTACAGCACCTCCGGGGAAGGCATGCACCGCTTCTTCGACCCGGCCGACGGCCAGTGCTACCTCTACACCCAGTACGAGCCCGCCGACGCCCGCCGGGTCTTCGCCAACTTCGAACAGCCTGACCTCAAGGCGGAATTCACCGTCCACGTGATGGCACCCTCGGCCTGGCAGGTGTCCTCGAACGGCATCGAAACCCAGCGCACGCCCCTGACCAGCGACCCGGACACGAGCCGCTGGGACTTCGCCCCCACGAAGGCGATGTCCACGTACATCACGACCGTGCTGGCGGGCCCGTACTTCAAGGCCGAGGATTCCTGGGTCAGGACGCTCGACGACGGCACCCGCCTGGAGGTGCCGCTGGCGCTCTACTGCCGCGCCTCGATGGCGCCGTCGTTCGACCCCGAAGCCCTCTTCACCCTCACCAGGAACGGCCTGGACTTCTTCCACGAGCTCTTCGACTTCCCGTACCCCTGGGGAAAGTACGACCAGGCCTTTGTGCCGGAATACAACCTCGGCGCCATGGAAAACCCCGGGCTGGTGACCTTCACGGAAAGCTACGTCTTCACGTCACGGGCCGCCGATTCGCAGTACCAGGCCCGCGCCAACACCCTGCTGCACGAGATGGCGCACATGTGGTTCGGCGACCTCGTCACGATGCAGTGGTGGGACGATCTGTGGCTCAAGGAGTCCTTCGCGGACTACATGGGAACCCTCGGCGTGGACCGCACCACGGACTGGGCCACGGCGTGGGTGAACTTCGCCAACAACCGCAAAGCCTGGGCCTACGTGCAGGACCAGCTACCGACCACGCATCCGATCGTCGCCGACATCCCCGACCTCGAGGCAGCCAAGCAGAACTTCGACGGCATCACCTACGCCAAGGGCGCCTCGGTCCTCAAACAGCTGGTCGCCTACGTGGGATTCGAGGCCTTCGTGGCCGGCTCGCGCCAGTACTTCAAGGACCACGCCTACGGCAACACCACCCTGGCGGACCTGCTGGCCGCGCTCAGCGCCGCCTCCGGCCGGGACCTCGCGGACTGGGCCCGCCAGTGGCTGCAGACCTCCGGCATCTCCACCCTCACCAGCGAGATCGAGGAGCAGGGCGGTGTCCTCGGCACCGTCACCATCATCCAGGACGCCGAGGACCCGACGACGGGCCGGCAGGAACCGAGGCCGCACCGGCTGCGGATCGGCCTGTACGGGATGGACGACGCCGGCGTCCTGGTCCGCACCGACAGCGTCGAGACCGATGTCAGCGGGCCCCGGACCGAGGTGACGGCACTGTCCGGGAAGGCACGGCCCGCACTGCTGCTGGTCAACGACGAGGACCTCAGCTACGCCAAGGTGCGGCTGGACCCGGACTCCGAAGCCACCGTGCGGGCCTCCCTCGGCGCGCTCAGTGATCCGATGGCCCGGGCCCTGTGCTGGACCGCCCTCTGGGACTCGGCCCGTGACGCCGTCACGCCCTCATCCCTCTACGTGGACGCCGTCCAACGCTTCGGGCCCGAGGAAGCCGGGATCGGCGTGCTCCTCAACGTCCTGGGCAACGCAGCCACGGCAATCGAACGCTACGTCCCGGCGGCCGAGCGGCCCACCGTCCGCCACGGCTTCCTGTCCCTCGCCGCGGACAAATTCCAGCGGGCCGCGCCGGGCTCCGACCAGCAGCTGGCGTGGGCGCGCACGGTCGCCGCGGCCAGCCGCTACGACGGCAGCCGGCTGGACCTGATCCGCGGCATCCTGTCCGGCAGCACGGTTGTTGAGGGCCTTGCGGTGGATGCTGAGCTCCGCTGGAACCTCTGGCATGCCCTGGCCGCCAACGGGGAGGCCACCGTCGCGCAGCTCGACGAGGAGCTGGCCCGGGACAACACCGCCGCCGGCAAATCCGGACATGCCACCGCCCTCGCGGCCCGCCCCGAGGCGGCCGTCAAGGAGGCAGCCTGGAAGGAGGCGGTGCAGGGAACCGCACTCTCCAACCAGCTGCTCAGCGCGACCATTGCCGGATTCAGCACCGGCCCGGCCCCGCTGCTGCGCGGCTTCATTGACCGGTATTTCGAGTGCCTGGAAGAAGTGTGGGCCGGGCGCAGCATCGAAATCGCCAGCCGGATTGTCCGCGGACTCTACCCGGCAGGGCAGGACCTGGAGGGCGGCACCCCGGACACGCACCCGGTCATCGTCCGGACGGATGACTGGCTGGCCGGGCACCCGGAGGCCCCGCGGGCGCTGCGCCGCATCATCATCGAACAGCGCAGCCACCTGCACCGTTCCCTGACGGCACAGACCCTGTCAGCCGGGCGCCACTGAGCGTTCCCCTTCGCGGGGGGACGTAAGCCCCGGAGGTAAGCGGCGAGTACTGCCGCGGCCCCGTAATCGGCGGGGATACGGTACTTGCTGCACCGCCGTGACCGGGCGGACACGATGGCTGGGTCGTCCACCAGCACCGGAGTCGGCGGAACCCGCGATCACTCGTGGGAGGACCCGACGTCGACAGGCTTTTTCGCCGTTAGCCGTTCCCGTCCGCTGGCTCGAAGCTGGCCGAACTGGAAATACAAAGCGTACTGTCGAATACGTACCTCTGTCCGTCGTATCAGCCCAAACCTCCAACATCGAAGGAGCGCCATGCTAGTAAGAGCCCAAGCAATGCTGGAGACAGGGCAGGAAGCTTATGTGGTTTGATTCCTGGGCGGACATCCTGCGCGTCCTGGTCATCGGCTCGGTTTCGTATGCAGCCTTGGTGGTGGTCCTGCGGGTCTCGGGCAAAAGGACCCTAAGCCAGCTGAACGCATTCGACTTCATCGTCACAGTCGCCTTCGGATCCACCCTGGCGACAATTCTGCTCAGTTCCGACGTCGCCTTCTTTGAAGGGCTGACGGCGCTGGCGCTGCTGGCGGGGCTGCAGTTCGTCGTCGCCTGGGCGTCCGCGCGCGTGCCCGGAGCCAGGGCTGCTGTGACAGCGAGGCCTGTGGCTCTGGTTGTTTCCGGCGAGTTTCAGCATGCCCAGCTGCACAGGAACCGCCTCAGCGAGTCCGAGGTGCTGCAGGCGGTGCGTTCCACCGGATCCGGCGACCTTTCCGACGTGGCGGCGGTGGTGCTTGAAACAAACGGGAGCATCAGCGTGATCCCCAAGAGCAAACTCGGCAACGGCTCAGCCCTTAATGGTGTCCAGGGCGCGCCTGGGTCAGAGGGCCCATGACGGACACCGGACACGGCCCCGGGCCCGGCGGCAGCTCCCTGGGAAGCGACCGGCTCCGCGCAGCGGAAGTGTTGGCCCGACGCCTGGATAAGCCCATGGGGATTCTGGGTGTCATTTTCCTTTTTGTGGTGCTCGGCCAACTCATCGCGACAGAGCCGGTCATGGTGGGTGTTCTCACCGTTGTGGGCTGGGTGTTCTGGGCAGTGTTTGTCGCTGAATTCCTGTTACGCGCCTACATGGCGGGCTCCAGCAAAGACTTCTGGAAGAGCAGCTGGTGGCAGCTTGTCTTCCTCCTCGTACCGTTCCTGAGGTTCTTCCGGGCCCTGCAGGCACTCAGGCTCGTCCGCGTCGCCAGGCTGGCCCGCTATGGCTCGATCCTTTCAGCAGGGGTACGCGGCTCCCGCTCGGCCGGGAGGCTTCTGACCAGTAGGATCGGTTGGCTCAGTGCCGTGACCGCGGTGGTCATTCTGGCATCGAGCCAGCTCCTCTACGCCACAGGCGAGCACAACTCGTATGCCGATTCCCTCTTTGAGTCAGCCATGGCCGCCATCACGGGGACCGGAATCACCGGTACCAACATCTTCTCCCGCATCATTCAGGTCCTTCTGGCCATCTACTCGGTGGCCGTCTTCGCAACCCTGGCCGGCACCCTGGGTGCCTACTTCCTGAGGCAGAAAGACTAAGCGCCGCTACGGGCCATAAAATGTTCCAGCATCGCGGCAGCGATTGGCGTCAGCATAACCAGCAGGCCGGGGTCCTCGAGGCTCAGCGCCTCAAGGCACCCGGTGCAGCCACTCCGGGGTGCCGAACTTGGCATCGACCCGGTGGTGCGCGGCGGCGAGCTCGGCCTCGGTGAGCTCCGAGGGTGTCGCGGCGTAGCGTTCAGCGAAGACCTCCATCATTGCTGCGACGATCTCGGTGCGGGCCAAGCCGGTCTG
>DATITT010000455.1:0-6117 GCA_035467435.1 Arthrobacter sp.
CGGGAAACTCAAGTGTGCTGAACGGGTTTACGGCGGGGTATAGATGACGGGGCCATGGACTCAGGCGGCTGGGTGGTGGTCGGTGCCGCGCATGCGGACTGCCACCAGGAGACCTGACAGGGCTGTGAGTCCGGCAACGACGCCGACGGCGGCCGGGATGCCGTACGCGTCGGCAATGATCCCGGAGAGCAGCGCACCGACAGCGAAGCCGCCGTCGCGCCACAGCCGGTAGATGCCCACGGAGCGCGCACGCCATTCCGGGTGCGCGACGTCACCGATGGCCGCGAGCAGGGTGGGGTAGACCATCGCCGTGCCGAGGCCGAGGAGGACGGCGCCGGCCAGCCAGATCCCGAAGTCCTGGCCGACGGCGATCATCGCCAGGGCGGCGGCCTGGAGGAGCATACCGCCGACGATCAGCCACTTCCGGCCGTATTTGTCCGACAGTGCCCCGGTGACGAGTTGCGCGGCACCCCAGACGGCGGGATAGACGGCGGCCAGGATGCCGATCTTTTCGATGGTCAGTCCGGCAGCGGCGAACAGGACGGGGAAAAGCCCCCAGGCAAGGCCGTCGTTGAGGTTGTTCACCATGCCGGCCTGGCTGACGGACGACAATGACTTGTCCCGGAAGCTGGTGAGGGTGAAGATTTCGCCGTTGCTCAGTTGTCCGTGGGCTTTGGCGTGGGCGGACGTATGGTTCGCAGCTTCCAGCCGCGCGTGGCCCCGGGTTTCCTTCACGGCGAAGACCGAGAGGCCGAGTCCCAGTGCGATGTAGGCGGCGCCCAGCAGGAACGGTCCGGGCCGCAGGCCGTAGTTGGCGGCGATATAGCCGGTGGCCAGGGCGGTGCCGGCGACCCCGAGGTATCCGGCCGCTTCGTTCAGGCCCATGGCCAGGCCCCGTTTGGAAGGGCCGACGAGGTCCATTTTCATGATGACGGTGGTGGACCAGGTGAGGCCCTGGCTGATGCCCAGGATGACGTTGGCGGCGACGATCCAGCCCCAGCTCGGTCCGAAGATCAGCATCAGCGGGACAGGCAGGGCGATGACCCAGCCGACGACCAGGACGGGTTTGCGGCCGTAGCGGTCTGAAAGGGTGCCGGCGAAGTAGTTGGTGGCGGCCTTGGCGAGGCCGAAGGCCAGGATGTAGGTCAGCGCGGACGTGTAGAGGTCGAGGTGGAAGACCTGTCCGGCCAGCAGCGGGAGGACGGTGCGTTCCTGGCCCAGGGTGCCGCCGACGAGGGCGTTGACGGCGACGAGGAGCATGAACTGGGCCAGGTTTTGCCGCAGGCCCAGCGTGATGCCGGTGCGACGATGCCGGCGCTGCAGCGAGTTGGTGTTGCCGGAGTTCATGGTGCTCCACGTGGTCGGGACGTAGTTTGGCGGCGGCCCTGGTGTTCAGGGCCGCCGCCAAGGGGTGTCGGTTAGGTGGTGCGGGTTAGTTGGCGTTGATGGTTTCGCGTGTCTGCTGGTAGGCGGTCCAGGCGTTGTAGCTGCCGTCGAGTTCGACGACGTCGTAGCCGGCGCGGCGCAGTGCGCTGGCCGCGACGGAGTTCCGGACCCCGCTCTGGCAGTAGCTCACGATGGTGCCCTCGGCCGGGAGTTCATCCAGGTGCCACATCACGCGGCCGCCGCTGAGCTGGTGGGAGCCCGGGATGTTCCCGGCGGTGTGCTCGGTGCGGTTGCGCACGTCCAGGATCATCGCGGCCTCGAAGCCCTCGAGCTCCTCGGGGGCGATGAGCTTCGGGGTGCTGGTGGGCAGGGACTCGAAGCCGGTGACGTAGCCTGCGACCTTGTCGATCCCGACCCGGACCAGGTGGTCCCACATGTCCTGCGCGGTGTCCTGGTCCGGGGCCAGGAGCACCAGGGGGTTCGGATCGGTTTCCGGGTTCACGACCCAGGCGCCGTAGCTGGCCACGGACTTCCCGGCCGGGACGTTCAGGGACCCGGTCACGGTGCCCTGGTGGACCTGGTCGTTGGAACGGGTGTCGATGAAGGTCAGCGTGTCCGCGGCCAGGCCCTGCGCAACGGCGGCGAGGTCCAGTTCCTGCAGCGGGGCGCGGGCGCCCATGACGGCCGGGCCTTCACGGTTTTCCCGCTTCATCCGGCCGAAGTACGCGTGCGCGTCGGGCTGGCCGTCGAGGAGTTCATCCACGAAGCCCTGCTCGTCGTTGGCGGCCAGGTACGGGCCCCACCAGGCGTAGAGCCGCTCGTAACCGACCGTGGAGGACGGGATCGCGCCCAGGGCCTTGCCGCAGGCACTGCCGGCACCGTGCGCCGGGTGGACCTGGACGTAGTCCGGGAGGGTCAGGAACTTATCGCGCAGGCTCTCAAAGAGCTGCTTGGCGCCCAGGAAGCGGGTATCGACCCCGCCGGCGGCCTCGTCCAGCAGGTCCGGGCGGCCCAGGTCCCCGGAGAACACGAAGTCACCGGAGAGCAGGTAGCCGGCCTGGTCGCTGAACGCGCCGTCGGTGACCAGGAAGGACAGGTGCTCCGGGGTGTGGCCCGGAGTGTGCAGGGCCTTGAGGCTGATGTTGCCCAGGGTGATCGTGTCCCCGTCGAACAACCGCTCGCCCTCGAACCCGTACTGCCAGTCCGGTCCGCCCTCACCCGAGACGTAAATCTTCGCCCCCGTCGCCGCGGCGAGCTCCCGGGTGCCGGAAAGGTAATCGGCGTGGATGTGGGTCTCGGTGACCGCGACAATCTTCATGCCGTTCTTCTCCGCCATAGCCTGGTACACCGCGATATCGCGGCGCCCGTCCACCACAACCGCTTCACCCTTGGCCTGGCAGCCGATCAGGTAGCTGGCCTGGGCAAGGTCCTCATCATAAATGCGTTCCAGAAGCATGTTCTCTCCTTCGTAAAGAGGTGGGGTGGTATGCCCCGTCGACTACTAACAACAATAATACCCCCGGGGGTATCTTGCAAGTGCGTGGCGCCGTCAGGCCGGCACCGGCAATCCCGGCACTCAGAACCCGCCCCGCCGCCGGCCAGCCCTGCGCCCGGTCAGCCCCGGCGCCCGGTCAGCCCTGTGGCTGTGCTGCCTGGGCCCGCACGCTGGCCATGTCCAGTTTCTTGACGCCCTCAATGACCTGCTCGAGTCCAGCGGCGTTGAGCGCGCCGGGCTGCGAGAAGACCAGGGTCTTGTCGCGGAAGGCCATCAGCGTGGGGATCGAGGTGATTCCCGCCGCAGCCGCAAGGGCCTGTTCGGCCTCGGTGTCCACCTTGGCGAAGACGACATCCGGGTGCTTCGTTGAGGCCGCTTCATAGGTGGGCGCGAACATGCGGCAGGGGCCGCACCACCCGGCCCAGAAGTCGACAAAGACGATGTCGTTGGTTTCCAGCGTTTCGGCGAGGGTCTTTTCGGTGATGTTGATGGTTGCCATAGCTAACTTCCATTCCTCCGGGTCGTGGGGGTGAGCGGGAACTGCTGTTCAGGGACAGGTCAGGTGGTCGGCAGGCCCGCGCGGGTCCATGCGATCATGCCGCCATCCATGGTGTCTGCGGTGAAGCCGGCGGCGTTGAGGGCATCCGCCACACGGGCGCTGCGGTTGCCACTGCGGCAGATGGCGATCACGGGGACCTTGGCGTCAAGCTCGGACAGGCGGGCCTGCAGCTCGCCCATGGGGATGTGGATTGCGCCAGGGATCATTCCTTCGGCGACTTCGAAGTCCTCGCGGACGTCCAGGACCTGCGCCTGGTTCCGGCGCTGGTCTGCTTCGGTGATGCTGATTCCGGCCATGGTGATGCCTTTCGTTTCAGGATTGACTGCTGGTGGGCCGGTTCAGTCAGACCGGCGTGGACTGGGTGTCTTCGCTGCTGGTGCGGTTAGACCTGCGCAGCGGGCAGGCGCTGACGAAGAACCAGCAGACTGTGGCCGCGACGAGCGCAGCTCCGGCGACGCCCAGGGCGATCGGTCCGCGCAGATCGATGGGGGCCTGCTGGATGAGGACAAACGCGCCCATCACCAGCACGAACCAGCCGAAGCCCTTGCGCAGAGCCGCTTCCGGAATGCGACCGGCAAGCCTGGACCCGATCAGGGTGCCCACGATGGCGGCCCCCGTCACTGCCAGCGTGATCCCCCAGTCCAGCTCCACGGTGGTGAGGTAACCGGCCAGGCCGGCGAAGGACTTCATGGCGATCACGACGAGCGAGGTTCCGACGGCGATGGCCATCGGCAGGCCGCCGAGCAGCGCCAGGGCCGGGACCACCAGGAATCCGCCGCCGGCACCGACCAGGCCGGTGACCAGGCCGACGACGAGGCCGTCGAGCAGGACGCGGAACAGCGGCAGTTCGGTGTGCTTGGGCGCCTCGGTGCCCGCGTCAGCCTTCTTCTTGCGTCCGCGGATCATGGCGATGGAGGTGGCCACCATCATCAGGGCAAACGCGATGAGCAGGATCTGGCCGGGGATGTGCCCGCCCAGGAGGCCGCCCACGAAGGCGCCGACCATGCCGGCGGCGCCGAACAGCAGGCCGGTGCGCCACATGACGCGTCCGGCACGGGCGTGGCTGAAGACGCTGACGGCCGAGGTTACGCCGACCACGAACAGGGAGGCGGCAATCGCTTCCTTGGCTTCGAATCCGGCCACGTAGACCAGGATCGGCACGGTCAGGATGGATCCGCCGCCGCCGAGCACACCGAGCGACAGCCCGATGAGCACCGACAGGGCAAGAACGAGGATCAGCGTTGTGGTCATGAGGCCTTGGACTCCGGGGTCAGGGAACCTGCGACGGGAAACTGCAGGATGGCGGACTCACGGGTCGGCTCCTGCGCGGCCTTGTTCCAGGGCATGGCAGAGATCGCTTTGCCCATGGCACAGGTGTTCGTGGCTGCTGAGAAGGTCAGTCCGGCGCCGACGAACCCGGCGAGGAGCCGGACCTTGGGCGAGACGAACTTGCCTCCGGCAAGGCCCAGCACCACGAGGGAACCGGCAGCAAGCCGGACCTGGCGTTCAAGGTCCCAGCGCGACTTGCCGCGGACCACGTCTCCGCCTGCCTCAGCGAAGCCGGGGGCGCCGCCCGTCAGGACATAGGCGTTGCCGATACCCGCGCCGCCCAGGCGCTGCCGTGCCTGCTCGGCCCGTGCTCCCGACTGGCAGACAAGCACGACGCGGCTGCCCAGGCGGGTGGCCAATTCGTCAGTGTGCTCGGAGAGCAACGGCAGCGGGACGTTGTAGGAGCCGCGGATGTGCATGTTTTCAAACTCGGCGGCCGAGCGGACATCGATCACGATGAGGTCCTGGTGTTCCTGGAACCAGCTGCGCAGCGTTTCCGGAGCCAGCGAGGTGACTGCCTGTGCGGCGGAAGAAGCCTGGGCGGAGGAAATGGAAGAGGGCGTCATGGGTGTCCTTTCGAGACGGTCTTTCACAAACTGAATACCCTACCGAGTATTACAGATACCCCTGGGGGTAGTCAAAAATACCCACGGGGGTATAACCTTGAGTATAGCCATCCCTAACTTTGGAGACACCCATGGACCTCGATTCAGCTGAACTCGCCCCCGCCATTAACCGGCTCAAGCGCGCTCAAGGGCAGCTGGGGGCCGTCATCCGGATGCTGGAGGAAGGACGCGACTGCAAGGACACCGTCACGCAGCTGGCCGCCGTCTCGAAAGCCCTGGACCGTGCGGGGTTCGCCATCATTGCCAGCGGACTGGAACAGTGCGCGGTCCGTAAGGACTCAAGCATGAGCACGAAGGACCTGGAAAAGCTCTTCCTCTCCCTCGCTTAAGGCGCCCGGCTATCGCGGGCTGCCCGCGGCTCAGGTTCCGCAGAAAGTCCGGTAGGCGCCTGAGTCTGCGGGCGCGGCGGCGGCATATCGCTCCAGGGTGGGGCGCTCGTCGTACGGCCTGGTCACCGCGACCAGGAGGCGTCCGAGCGGTTCCAGATCGCCGCCCGTGGCGGCGGCGAGGGCCTCCTCGACCAGGTGGTTGCGCGGGATATAGGCCGGATTGACCCGGTCCATCGCGTCGGCATCGGGGCAAAGGGCGCTCCAGCGCTCGGCCCACGCATCGAACGCTGACGGATCAGCCAGCAGGCTCCGCGCCGATTCTGCGTCGCCCCGGGCGAACGCGCTGAGGCTCCGGAAGAACAATGTGTGGTCAGCCCGGCCCTCCTGAAGGAC
>DATITT010000456.1:0-1953 GCA_035467435.1 Arthrobacter sp.
ACCATGAGCAACGTCATCCCCAAGCCCTCTGTCCCCGCCCCCGACATCGTCCGCTGCGCCTACATGGAGATCGTGGTCACGGACCTGGCCAAGTCCCGCGAGTTCTACGTCGGCCTGCTCGGCCTGCACGTGACCGAGGAAGACGAGAACAACATCTACCTGCGCTCCCTCGAGGAGTTCATCCACCACAACCTGGTGCTGCGCAAGGGACCCGTCGCAGCGGTTGCCGCGTTCGCCTACCGGGTGAAGTCCCCCGCCGAGGTGGACGCCGCCGAGGCCTACTACAAGGAACTCGGCTGCCGCACGGAACGCCGCAAGGAAGGCTTCACCAAGGGCATCGGCGACTCCGTCCGCGTCGAGGATCCGCTGGGCTTCCCCTACGAGTTCTTCTACGACGTGGAGCACGTCGAACGCCTCACCCAGCGCTACGACCTCTACTCCGCCGGCGAACTCGTGCGCCTGGACCACTTCAACCAGGTCACCCCGGACGTGCCGCGCGGACGCAAGTATCTGGAGGACCTCGGCTTCCGGGTCTCGGAGGACATCCAGGATTCCGACGGCGTCAGCTATGCCGTCTGGATGCACCGCAAGCAGACCGTGCACGACACCGCGCTGACCGGCGGCAACGGCCCGCGCATGCACCACGTCGCGTTCGCCACCCACGAGAAGCACAACATCATCCAGATCTGCGACAAGATGGGCGCCCTGCGCATCTCGGACCGGATCGAACGCGGTCCCGGCCGGCACGGCGTCTCCAACGCCTTCTACCTCTACATCCTGGACCCGGACGGCCACCGCATCGAGATCTACACCCAGGATTACTACACCGGCGACCCGGACAACCCCACCATCACCTGGGACGTCCACGACAACCAGCGCCGCGACTGGTGGGGCAACCCCGTGGTCCCGTCCTGGTACACCGAGGCCTCCCTGGTCCTGGACCTCGACGGCAACCCGCAGCCCGTCGTCGTCCGCGAGGAGAAGAGCGAAATGGCTGTCACCGTCGGCGCCGACGGGTTCTCCTACACCCGCAAGGACGCCGAGAGCGCGGCCGAGGGCTTCAAGCTCGGGGCGCAGCTGTAGCCATGCTGGATGCCAAGACGATCGAGGCCATCGCCGATGAGCTGCTGGAGGCCGGCCGGAGCCGGACTCCGGTCCCGTTGCTGACCGCCCGCTATCCGGGGATGACGGTGGAGGACTCCTATGCCGTCCAGCAGCTGTGGCGGCGGCGCAACGAGGACGCGGGGCGGAAGCTGGTGGGCCGCAAGATCGGCCTCACCTCCAAGGCGATGCAGGCCGCCACCGGCATCACCGAGCCGGACTACGGCGCCATCTTCGATGACATGGTGCTGGAGACGGGCTGCTCCGTGGCATGGGACCAGTACAGCCATCCCCGGGTGGAGGTCGAACTGGCATTCGTGCTGAAGAAGGACCTCGCCGGCCCCGGCTGCACCATCTTCGACGTCCTGAACGCCACGGACTACGTCATTCCGGCCCTGGAGATCCTGGACTCCCGGATCGAAATGGAGGGCCGGACCATCGTGGACACCATCTCGGACAACGCCGCGATGGGGGCCATGGTGATCGGCGGCAACCCGGTCCGTGCCGATGCCGTGGACCTGCGCTGGGTCTCGGCCATCCTCTACAAGAACCAGACCGTGGAGGAAACCGGCGTCGCCGCCGGCGTCCTGGACCACCCGGCCAACGGCGTCCACTGGCTGGCCAACAAAATCGCCGCCCACGGTGACGGTATGAAGGCCGGCGACATCATCCTCGCCGGCTCCTTCACCCGGCCGATGTGGGTGTACAAGGGTGATACCGTCCACGCCGACTACGGACCCCTGGGAGTTGTCACATGTCGATTCGAGTAGAACCCTCCTCCACGTTCCGGGACGCCCTGGCCGCCGCGGACCGCCCCCTGGCCGGGATGTGGGTCTGCTCCGGCAGCCCCCT
>DATITT010000457.1:0-4232 GCA_035467435.1 Arthrobacter sp.
TTCCCCGACAACGAGGAGCTCCTGGAGGCGGCGCGCGTGCTGGTCAAGGACGGGTTCACCGTCCTCCCCTACACCAACGACGATCCGATCATGTGCAAGAAGCTCGAAGACGCGGGATGCGCAGCGGTGATGCCCCTGGGCGCGCCGATCGGCACCGGCCTGGGCATCCTGAATCCGCACAACATCGAATTGATCGTTTCGCGGGCCTCCGTGCCTGTGGTCCTGGACGCCGGGATTGGCACCGCCTCCGACGCCGCCCTGGCCATGGAGCTTGGCTGCGACGCCGTGCTGCTGGCCACCGCCGTGACCCGGGCGCAGAATCCGGTGCTGATGGGGGAGGCCTTCAAGCACGCAGTGATCGCCGGTAGGCTGGCCAAAAGGGCTGGCAGGATCCCTCGCCGGGAGCACGCGCTGGCGTCCTCTGCCATGGAGGGCCGGGCCGAATTCCTCTAGGCCGGACCCACTCAGCCCGCACGCCCCGCGCCCGGGGCCGTGCGGTGGAAGGCCCGCCCGACACAGCGAAGGAGTCCGCCATGGCACCCACAGACGACATCCTCAACGAGGGCCAGATCGACGCGGCCCTGGCCGAGCTGCCGGACTGGAGATACCGGCTCGGCGGTCTCGTCACGGTCTACAAGACGCCGACGGCGGCCGCGGCGCTGGAACTGATTGCCGCCGTCGGACGCCTGGCCGAGGAGCAGAACCACCACCCGGACCTCGACTGGCGCTACAACCGGGTCTTCCTGCGCTACAGCTCCCACGACGCCGGGGACGAAGTCACGCGGCGGGACGTCGCGGCCGCCACGGCCGCCGGTGCGGCAGCAGCCGGGGTCGGCGCCACCGCGCAACCTGCCCGGTACCGGACCGTGGAAGTGGCCATCGACTCCAAGGACCCGGCCGCCGTGCGGCGGCCGACAGGGCCTTAATGAACCATGACCACGCACCCAACTGGGTGGTGGTCACGGATGCAGCGGGCGAGCGGCTAGAAGCGCAGGATGGCGGTCAGCCGGGCGGTGTCGCGGCTGGTGCGGGTCCTGCCCAGGTACAGCACGGCCGCCACGGCGGCGGCGGCGCCCAGGATCATGGGCAGCACCCACGGAATCCAGGTCAGCCCCGGCTGATAGCCAAGCCCTGCGGCCATAAAGCCGATCCAGCTCAGCATCCCGACCGCCAGCGACACCCCGGCCGGTACGGCGATGCCGTACTTGGCGTGGCGTTTGTCGTTGGCCCACACCACAAAGCCCGCGGACACGGTCACCAGGGCAACCACAATCAGGGAAAGCATGTTGGGACTCCTTGCGGATTGGGGTGCCGGCCGGCAGCGGTGCTGCCGGCGCACAGGTGCGGCGGGTGGCTAGAGCGCGCCGAAACCGACGCGGCGGACTTCCTCGGCGCCGATTTCAACATAGCCCAGGACGTTGGCGGGAATGATGATCTGGCGGCCCTTCTCGTCGGTCAGGCGCAGTTCCGTGCCCTTTGCAATGGCTTCGCCGACCACCTTGGCCACGGCGTCGGCCTCCTGCGACGATTCCAGGACAATTTCGCGGCCGATGTTCTGTATGCCGATCTTTACTTCCACAGCAAGGCCTCCCAGCCAATCAAAGTTCTAAGGGTGTTATCTCTATTTGTAGTCTAGGTTTCCTTGGGGAAGCGGGAGATTCCGCGCCAAGCTAAACGGTAGATCAGATCGCTGGCCACATCGAGGTCAAGATTGCCGTCCGTTTCCAGCCAGTACCGGGCGCTGACCTGCGCCATTCCGGCGAGCCCGCGGCCCAGCAGCTGGGACTCCAGTTCAGGCAATTTGGTGTCCTCGGCGATGACCCGGGCGACGGCGTCGGCGAAGGTCTTGTTGAAGGCTTCCAGCCGTGCGCTGACATCGGCGTCGTTGACGAGGTCGGATTCGAAGACGAGGCGGTGGGCCTGGTCATCGCTGGCGATGAAACGGAAGTAGGCCCGCATGACCGCCTGGACACGCTCATCGTTGTCCGTAGTGGAGTTCAGCGCCCCGAGCAGAAGGCCAATCAGTTTGCTCAGCTGGCTGTCCAGCAGGGCAAGGTACAGCTCGCGTTTGGAGGGGAAGTGCTGGTAGAGCACCGGCTTGCTGACGTGGGCGGCCTCGGCGATTTCGTCCATCGCGGCCCCGTGGTAGCCGTTGGCAACAAACACTTCCTGGGCCGCCGCGAGCAACTGTGCCCGGCGCTCATCGCGGGGCAGCCGCGCCGACCGCTGTCCGCTGCGTGCCGGAACGTCCGGTGACTTCCCGGTATGACCCCGCTCAACCGGTGCCTGATGAACCACTGTCGGCCTTCTTTCGCTTGCTGTTACGTCCACTTTACGTGCCGGTAATATGACCTGGCGGCATCTTCGGGCATAGATTGAAGTATGGCTTCCATGTTCACCCCCAGCCCAGCCCCCACAACCCCGGAAACTGCGCCCGGGGCGCCCGGACCGCTGGTGGAACCGGCCAGCAGCCTGAGTCCGGACGAGGTGGAACGCTACTCCCGGCACCTGATCATTCCGGAGATCGGCTCCATCGGGCAGCGCCGCCTGAAAAACGCCAAGGTCCTCGTGATCGGTGCCGGCGGTCTGGGCTCTCCCGCGCTGCTGTACCTGGCCGCCGCAGGTGTGGGAACCCTGGGAATCGTCGACGACGACACCGTGGACCTGAGCAACCTCCAGCGCCAGGTCATCCACGGCGTGGCGGATGTGGGCAGGCCCAAGATCGAGTCCGCGCGCGACGCCATTGCCGCCCTGAACCCGCTCGTGGAGGTCCGGCTGCACAATGTCCGGCTTGACGCCACGAACGCCCTGGAACTGTTTGCCGGCTACGACCTCATCCTTGACGGCGCCGACAACTTCGCCACCCGCTATCTTGTGAACGACGCCGCGGCGATCCTCGGCAAGCCCTACATCTGGGGTTCGATCTTCCGCTTCGACGGGCAGGTCAGCGTCTTCTGGGAACAGTTCGGCCCCACCTACCGGGACCTGTACCCGGAGGCGCCGCCCGCGGGCTCGGTGCCATCCTGCGGGGAAGGCGGTGTGTTCGGGATGCTCTGCGCTGCCGTCGGCTCTCTTATGGTGACAGAGGCCGTCAAGCTGATCACCGGCGTCGGGCGCTCCCTGCTGGGCCGCGTGGCGCTCTTCGACGCCCTCGGCGGCACCTGGCGCGAAATCAAGGTCTCCCGGGATCCCGAGGCGGAGCGGATCACGGAACTGACCGACTACGAGGCTTTCTGCGGCATTCCGCCGGCCGCGGAGGCGGGAACCGAACACACCGTGACGGCAACGCAACTTGCCACCATGCTGGCCTCCCGCACAGCCGGGCTCAAGGACTTCCACCTGGTCGATGTGCGGGAAGCAGGGGAGTACGACATCGTCCGGATCGATGGCGCCGTGCTGATCCCGCAGGGCCGGATCCTGGCCGGCGAGGCCTGGCGCGAACTTCCGCAGGACATGGACATCGTGTTCCACTGCAAGGCCGGGACCCGCTCCGCGGCCGTCCTCGCCGCCGCCCGGGCTGCGGGCTATGAGCGTGTCAGCCACCTCGACGGCGGAATCCTCGCCTGGGTGCGGGACGTGGAGCCGGACAAGCCGGTCTACTGACCGTGTCCGGCTGAAGTGAACCCGATGCGGCCGGAATGGTTACCTCGGGGACTACTGGGGACAGCCGGTATCGCTTCGGCGTCTGCTGCACTGATTTCGGGTTGGGAGCCGTCTCCGTCCGGACAGGAGGTATTCAATCGGAGTGGTGCTGGGTGGAGGTCTCCTGTGAGGGTGTGTCGTTGCGACGCCGGCGGCGCACCACGAGCCACTGGGCGACGGTGATCACTGCGACCACGACAACGGTGATCACTATGGTGAGCGGATCCGATTGGGCCTTCACGAGCAGGAACGGCAGCAGCACGGCGGTGTCGAGCACGATGGCCGTCCATGGTATCCAGATCTTGGGCTCAATCTCACTCCTGAGGTGGCGGATCACGCCGACGTGGACGGCGAGATCCATGGTGAGGTACAGGATCGCTCCGAGAGAGGCGATCTGGGAGAGGTCGAAGAACGCGGCCATCATCATCGCCAGTCCCGCGGTGATGTATAGCGACTGGTGGCTCTGCTGTCCGGGCAGTCCGGGGGCCTGTCCCATGTCCCTGAGCATGTCGTAGAGCTTTGAGACGGAGAACAGACTCGCTACCAGCCCGGAGAGTGTGGCGACCACGGCGATCGCTACGGTCAGCGTC
>DATITT010000458.1:0-10584 GCA_035467435.1 Arthrobacter sp.
CAAAGGTCTTCAGGATCTGTTCATGGAACACCGTGACGCCATGCGTCTCCTTGAGGACGTGCCTGAGGTCCGGGTGCGGGTAGACCTCGGGTGCGAAGCCGTGCCGGTGCTCCAGGAAGGGCCGGACCATGTCCGATTTCATCGGACCCGGCCGGAACAGGGAGATGTCGATGATGAGGTCATTGAACTCCCGGGGGGCGAGTTTGCCGATGAGTTCCCGCTGCCCGGGCGATTCGATCTGGAAGCAGCCCAGGGTGTGGGTGCTGCGGATCAGCTCATAGGTGGGTTCGTCGTCGAGCGGCACGGAGTTGAGGTCGATCGTGCCGTCCGCGGCAATGTAGTCCGGGCCTGTCCCGCCAGGCCCCGCCGGGTGGGCGCCGGCTGCCACCACCTCGGTTTTGGAAGGATGCAGGCGGATCACCTCGCGGACGGCGAAGGCCATGGCGCTTTGCATCCGGACGCCGAGGACATCGAGCTTGAGCATGCCCATCGGGTCCATGTCGTGCTTGTCGAACTGGCTCATCGGCAGGCCAAGCCCGCTGGGCTGCACGGGAGTCCGGTCCAGCAGGGTGGCGTCCCCCAGGATCACCCCGCAGGGGTGCATGGAGATATGGCGCGGCAGCCGGTCCAGCCGTTCGGTGAGGTCCACCAGCAGATCCAGCTGCTGGTTCTCACTGAAATCGTGCCGCCCCACCCTGCCGGCGAATTCCTTCAGCTCAGGCTTTTCCGCCAGGGCCTCGCGGAAGTTCCGGGCAGAAAAACGCCACAGCTGCTTGGCGATGTCCCCGACCTCGCCCTCCTCCATGCCCAGGGCCAGGCCGGCGTCGCGCACGGCACCGCGAGCGCGGTAGCCGTTTTGCATGCTCATCAGCGTGACGCGCTCGGAGCCGAAGCGCTCAAAAATCTTCCGGTACACGTTGTGCCGTTCGGCGCTTTCGACGTCGATGTCGATGTCCGGCAGGGTGGCGCGGTCCCGGGAGAGGAACCGTTCGAAGATGAGGTCGTGCTGCAGCGGGTTCACCTGGCTGACGTCGATCAGGTAGTTGACCAGACTCGATGCCCCCGAGCCGCGGGCCGCCGCCCGGACCCCCATGTCCAGGATCATCCGGGATACCTCGGCCACGGTCAGGAAGTAGGCGGCGAAGCCCAGGCTGTCGATGATCCGCAGCTCGTGCTCCAGCCGCGAGCGCAGTTCCTCGGCGGGTTTGCCGGCGATCCCAGGGAACCGTCTGCTGATGCCTGCCTCGCAGCGCAGGGTGAGCTCCACGAGGGCGTCCCCGGCGATTCCGATGACCGAGGCTTCCGGCACCACGGGCTGCTTCCATCCCATGTCCGTCACCGGATCGATCCGGCAACGGTCCGCGAGCGCCTCGGTCTGCGCCATCAGGTTCTTGAGGTCCGCGGCGCCGTACCCGGCGGCGTGCATGATCTCCTTGCCCAGCTGGAGCATCTGCGCCGCGGATTTGAGCCAGCCCTGCCCGTTGGGCTGGAGCAGCGGGGCAGCGGAGAGTTCGGGCAGCGACTTCAGGGTGCGGGCGGAATCCAGCACGTCCGCGGTGG
Organism: Arthrobacter sp.; assembly: GCA_035467435.1. Lineage (GTDB taxonomy): Bacteria > Actinomycetota > Actinomycetes > Actinomycetales > Micrococcaceae > Arthrobacter. Next base: position 1,561 of record DATITT010000458.1, read on the forward strand.
CCGCTCCGTCCTCGGCGACATACCGCACGGCGTTGCTCAGCACGGCCGGGACCCCGTGTTCGGCGGCGAGCTTGAGCATCCGCACCGCATGGGCGGTGCTGAACGGCTCCCCTGGCGGGCTCAGCTGGCTGACCACCTCGGCGGCGATTGTTCCGGCCGGCATGGCATCGAGCCAGCGTTTGAACAGGGTGCGGGGGCGCAGGTAGCGCCGGCCGCCCATGGCACGTCCGACGTCGGAGTCCGGGCCGATCAACACGGCCAGCACCGGCTGGAGGGTTTCCGGGTGCAGGGTGCGGGACGCCAGCTCGGCCCGGGTCACGGCGACGGGCACCGCTCCCCCGGCCTTGCCCGTGGTGCGGGCATGCGCATCGGAGATCAGCCGGCACAGCGCACGGTAGCCGGCGCCCTTGTTGTTCCCCTGGGCCAGCACGACGACGCGTCCCCCCACCTGGGTGCGGAGGTCGCCGTCGTCGTCGAAGACCGCAAGGTTCACGCCGACGATCGGGTCCAGCCCCGCGGCCATGCAGGCCTTCAGGTGCTTGACCGTCCCGTAAAGGCCGTCGCGGTCCGTGCAGGCGAGCGCCGTCGCTCCGTCCGCGGCCGCGGCGGCGGCCAGCTCCTCCGGCCAGGAGACCCCGTAGTGGGCGCTGAAGGCGGTGGAGACATGAAGATGGGTGAAGCTCATGCTGATTCGGTCTTCCGGAAGGGAAGCAGAGCGTCATGGATCCGCAGCAGGCGCCAGCGTCCGCTGCCCACATGCCGGGTCAGGTCAAGGGTGAGGCTCTCAGTGCCTGGGGAATCTTCCCGGCGCACCTGGACCCGCCAGATCTCATGGTCCACCAGGCCGGCGCCGCTGCCCAGGGGTGCGCGCTGTTCTTCCGCCCACCATTGGCGCCGCTCGTACCAGCGGACCGGCTCCGCGCAGACGGTGTAGCGGAGGCCGGCCCAGTCGACGTTCAGGGGCTGGCCGGAGGGTGCGCAGACGACGTCCACTGACTCGCTGAACATGCCCATCGCGCCTCCCGACCACACCATCTGTCAAACCGTCGGTATTAAAACAGCCGGTTACTATTCGAACATATGTTCGAACAGATCCAGTCTACGACGGTGCCGGGGCAAAACCTAGATCAGGGGTGGACGGACGCAAGCACAGGTAGCAGGATTGAGCCATGAGCTCCCATAACGCACTTCTGAAGAACGTAAGCATCGCCGCTGAGGACACGTCCTTGGTGGCGAAGTTCAATATCGACGGAAACATCCCCGGCCAGGGCGCCTACGTGGTGGGGCTTGTGGCGGCAACTCCGGATCATTCCCACCAGCGACGAATGGGGATCGAGTTCATGAACGGGGAGGCCGTGTCCTTCTATTGCTTCAGCCACGACGGCACGGAGGAGAACTTCGACCTCAAGGGTGTGGAACACTCCGGCAACACCATTACCGGGCACTTCCCGCTGAGCACGATCATGGGCCTGGCCAAAGGCCACCTCATGACGGCCTTCAGCGACTGTGACGGCCGCGAGTACCAGGCCAATGTCCCGGTGGAGGAATCCCTCTAGGCTTCCGCGCCTAGGAGCTGGCTTTGTAGACTCCCAGTTCGAGCGTAATGAACGCCTCGATCATGGCCCGGTAGGTCTTCTCGACAAGCTCGACGTCGATGTCCTTCTGTTCCGCCGTGGCACGGACGTGTTCGATAACCCGTTCCACGCGTCCGGGGGCACGTACCTCGGCGCTGTCGGACTTGAGGGTTCCGGCGATCCGGATCAGGCGCTCGCGGCGTCCGATCAGCGCAACGATCTGTTCGTCCACCTCGTCAACAGCTACCCGCACGGCGGTGAGCTGTTCCTGGTCGGCCTTGGCAGCTTTGTCGTCTTGGTGTTTTGTGGACATGCCCATGACAGTATCGAAAGATGCAGCCACGAGTCGATTTAATTTCACTGGGTGTCCGCAGTGTTGACGCCTCCCGCAGTTTCTATGTAGATGGCCTGGGCTGGCCCGTCCACCGGGAAGTCCGTGGCGAAGTCCTCTTCATCCAGGCCAATCACGGCCTCCTCCTCTCGCTCTGGGACGCCGGGCAGATGCAGGCCGAAGCCGCCACCGACCCCCCTGCCAGCCGTCCCTGCATCACCCTGAGCCACAACCTGGCCAGCACAGCGGAAGTCGATTGGGTGATGGCAGAGGCGGAGTCGGCCGGAGCAGAAATCATCGCTGAGCCAAAGACCCAGCCCTGGGGCGGGTACACCGGCTACTTCGCGGACCCCGACGGCTACCGCTGGGAAGTCGCATTCAATCCCAGCTGGGCGGTCGACGGCGGCGGCAAAGTGACGCTTTGACGGCTCCCCAAGTCCAGGACGACAGGGTCTGGCGTGCCGGCGCCGAGGCCCGACGACCCTGCCTGCCTCCCGCGCCCGGGGGGTCCGCCGAGACTACGGCCATAAGGCCCTATTGAGGTGTTCGCCGGGGCGGCTACCGTGACGTGAGCACACGGCGGCACGCATCTTCGAGCCGGTGTGCTCTGCTCCGCGAAACAAGGGGTTCCCGGCCGGCAAACCGCCGTGAGTGGGAACCCCAGGAGGCAGGGAGGAAAGATGAAGGCAGTCATCGTTGGAGGAGTCGCGGCGGGTGCGTCGACCGGCGCACGCCTGAGACGGCTCGATGAGTCGGCCGAGATCGTCATTCTCGAGCGCGACCACTACGTCTCGTTCGCCAATTGCGGGCTGCCCTACCACATTGGCGGAATGATCCCCGAGCGGGACAGCCTCCTGCTCCAGACACCCGAAAGCCTGGCGAAGTCCCTGGCACTCGACGTACGGACCGGACAGGACGTGGTCAGCATCGACCTGGCCGCCAAGGAAGTCGAGGTTCACGACACAGACAACGGACGGACGTACCGGGAGTCCTACGACAAGCTTGTACTCTGCACCGGGGCCGAGCCGGTCCGGCCTCCGATCCCGGGAGCGGACGACCCCCGGGTCGACGTTCTGCGCAACATCCCGGACATGGACCGCATCATCGCCCACCTGGACCGCGGGGCCACCAGCGCCGTGGTCGTCGGCGGCAGCTACATCGGACTGGAACTCACGGAGGCGTTCCGGGCCCGGGGGCTGCAGACGACAGTCGTCGAGCGGACTGAACGGCTGATGCCGTGGCTCGACCCCGAGATGACCCAGATCCTGGACTACCACGTCAGAACCCAGAATGTGGACCTTCGACTCGGCACCTCCGCCACCACGGTCCGCCGCACGGAGAACGACCGGCTGGCCCTCGACCTTTCCGACGGCACCGGCATCGAGACCGACGTTGTGGTCATGGCGTCCGGTGCACGTCCGAACGTGGCCCTCGCCCGGGACGCCGGCCTGAAGATCGGTGCCCGCGGGGGCATCGTGGTTGACGCGCAGATGCGCACGTCGGCGCCCGACGTCCTCGCTGCCGGTGACGCCGTGGAGACCGCTCACTTCCTCACGGGCAAGCCGGTGCTCTCGATGCTGGCGGGCCCGGCGAACCGGCAAGGCCGGATTGCCGCCGAGACGATTGCCGGCCGGAACAGCGCGTACCGCGGTTCGCAAGGGACGGCTGTGGTCAAGGTGTTCGAGATGACCGCCGGCGGCACCGGGATGACCGAGACCGAGCTGCGCGCCGCGGGGATGGAGTTCCGCAAGGTCTATACCCACCAGAACGGCCACGCGGCCTACTATCCAGGCTCCGCGCCGCTGTTCCTGAAGGTGCTGTTCGCACCGGACGACGGGAAGCTCCTGGGTGGACAGGTGCTCGGCTGGGACGGTGTCGACAAACGCATCGACGTGCTTGCCGTTGCGCTGCGCGCCGGGATGTCGATTTACGACCTGGAGCATCTGGAGCTCGCCTACGCCCCGCCCTACGGTTCGGCGAAAGACCCCGTGAACATGGCCGGCTTCATTGGCGCCAACCTGCTGCGCGGCGACGTCGACCTCTGGTATCCCGAGGAGTTCCCGGACTGCGCGGACCGGGTGACCCTCCTGGACACCCGTACCCAGGAGGAGTTCGACGCCTGGCACCTCCCCGGGGCGATCCTCGTTCCCTACACGGAACTGCGCCAGCGTCTCGACGAGGTGCCCCGCGACAAGCCTGTGTACACCTACTGCCGCTCGGGGTTCCGCAGCTACCTCGCCTACTGCGTGCTGAAGCAGACCGGGTTCGACGACGTGGCCTTGCTCTCCGGCGGGACAATGACCTACCACGGCTACCACCGGACGCCACTCACCGTAGGCCGCGGCGGTATGCCGGTGGTGGCCCACGCTGAGGACGATCTTGCCCGGCTGCCCGGTGCCCTCGACGACATTTAGGCACCTGATCCGGGACCTGGCGTGCCGGGAATCCCCGCAGGTGAGCCAGAGGTTCGCCGCCCCCTCAAATCCAGGCTGGTTGTGACCCAGGGCACAATGGCCCTGTTGAGGTACTTGTGCCGCCGCTAACGTGACTGGAGTACACGGCGGCACGCTTATTCGAGCCGGTGTGCAGTGAGTGAGGAAGCAGCGGTGGTGCCGGCGTCTGTCGGCGGCACCACGCAGCGTCCCTGGAACGCGACGGGGGTTTCCTAAGGGTCCGACCGCCAGTGTCGTGCGGCTCTCCCAGCCCCGTCCCTTGGCAGTCCGTCCACACCGCAAGTTCCGCCCGGTTTGCCGCGCGCCGCTACCAACTCGGCGACGTGGTCCAGCCTCCGCTGTCAGTACGAATCCAGGTGCCTGTCTTCCAGCCGGTAGTCGAGGAAGTCGCTGAAGAACGGATCGTGGGCGACCGGATCCGCACCGGATGCCGCTGTGTTCACGAGCCAATCGAGCTGCCGCGGAATCGTCTCGGCGTAGGATCCGACGGGTTCGTAGCCCAGCTCGAGAGATGCCCGTGTGCTCAGTACCACCGGCGGCCGGAAATCCCACGGGTGGTCGCCAAGACCCTCGGGAGCGCTTTCGTCGAGTAGTACTTCATCCCATTGATGACCGAGAAGCCGGGCGATTGTCTGCGCGATCTGACGAGCATTCGGGGCATCCGGGTCAGCGCTGTTGAGAATGCGCACACCTGGCCTGGACGACACGCATTCCACAAGGGCGGCCGTGTTCACAGCAGCCGTGGTGTGGTCGCCGCCCTGGCCGGCGTGGGCCAGGAACACGGCAGGGCGCTTGTCGAGGACCCGCTTCACGAACATCCATTCCCGGGGACGCCCAGCACCTACTCCGTGGACTTTGGACGCCCGGATAACGGTCACCGAATGGCCGCTGTCCAGCAGTGCGTTCTCCGCCGCGACTTTGTTGGCCCCGTATCCGTCGCGGGAGTCGTAGTTGCCGCCGCCGGGAGCCATGGTCGGGCCATTCTCGGTGATGGGAGCCTCAAAGCGTGGGGCAACGTCGGAATTGACGTGGTTGCCGGCAGCGTCGACATAAACTGCTTTGCTGGAAAGCATCACGGTCGAGGTCACATCCGTCAGGTGCGGAATGAGCAGCGCGGCGTCGTCCGCCGTGAAACACACCCCGTCCACGAGGAGATCGGCACCGTCGCCAACCACCGTTGCCAGGGCTGCGCTGTTGCGCCGCTCAGATGCGATAAAACGGGCTCCCGCTGCCGCGAGGTCCCCCGGCATCCGGCGTTCATCGCGGCCGGTCACGTCCACAGCCCACCCCGCCTTGACAAGCCGCCACGCGATGGCGCGGCCGAGGACTCCAGTGCCGCCGAGGATTACCGCCCGTTTCATCCGCCCACTCTAAACGCGCCGCCGCCGCCCGGCGATGCACCCCGCTAGAACAGGCTTCCCACCGGCTGGATAAGTTCAGCGGAATCATTCCTGACGTTCCCGACGGCGGTGCCGACGGTGTCGATCGTCCAGCCCTCGGTTACATCGTGCGCTCCTGCGCGGACCAGGTCCACGAGTCCGGCGGCATCGTCGGCCCGCGGGTCCAGCCACGCCTGCATCGTCGCCCGGTCCATCGGCAGAGGCACCCGGTCGTGCAGGGCCGTGAGTTCGGCCAGCATTCCCCCGGCATAGCCCTCCGGCGGCGAGTCAGTGGTCATGATCGACGTCGAAAGCAGCCAGCGCTCAGGGTCACCCTCGGCCTTGGACGGGTCCTTCCACCATTCATAGAGTCCGGCGAAGACAATCGGGTGGCCGTCCCTCGGGTGCACGTAGTAGGGCTGCTTGCCGCGGCCCTCGCCCTTCCATTCGTAGTAGCCGTCGGCCGGGACCGCGCAGCGCCGGGCGCGCGTGGCCTTACGGAACGCCGGCTTCTCCAGCACACTCTCGCTGCGGGCGTTGATCATCTTCGAGCCGATCCCGGCGTCCTTGGCCCAGGACGGCACCAGTCCCCAACGGGCTATGTGGAGCTGCCGGACCGGGTCCCCGTCCACCAGCCGTTCCAGCAGGATCGGCACGTCCGCCGTCGGGGCCACATTCCACGACGGCGGAATCACCACCTCGTCCTCAAGTTCCGCGTCAAATTCGGCCAGCAAGTCTCCGACGGCCCGGGCCATCACGTAGCGTCCACACATGGCACCAGCATGCCACCGCGTCAGCCCCGAGGGAATCCCGGTTGAGCCCGCCGAGGTCGCCGGAACCGTGCGGAGTCGCGGGAACTTCCCGCGACTCCGCAGCTTTCCCGCGAGTTCGCGTCCGACGGAGCAGCGGGCAGCGTCAGCCCTGCGGGAATACCGGCCCCCGGGTTACGGTTATTGGGAGTGACGTACGACTTTTGTCGGCAACCGGCGCTGCCACCGCGCGCCATCAACCAGCTTGAAGGAGAACTTCGTGGACTTCACCCCCGAATCCGGCACCATCACCATGTTTTCGACCACCTGGTGCGGCTACTGCAACCGCCTGAAGAAGCAGCTGGACGCCCAGGGCATCGGGTACACCGAAATAAACATCGAAAATGTTGACGGCACCGCAGATCTCGTGGAGAAGCTCAACGGAGGCAACCGCACCGTTCCGACCGTGCTGTTCCCGGACGGTACCGCCGCCACCAACCCGTCCGCGGCTGAGGTCAAGAGCCGCCTCGCGGCCTAAGGCCACCCCCTGAACCAATAACGACGACGGCGCGGCCACCCCAGGGCCGCGCCGCACCGCGTTGTACGACAGAATTCTGTGTGTGACCGAAGTCCTGAGTGACTGAAGTCTTGCGACGAAGATTTTGCGGCGAGAACCGCGACACGAGCAGAGGAGCTATTTCCATGGTCCATAAAGTCAAAGGCGCTGTAGTCCACTCCAAGGGAGCACCCGTCACCCTGGAGACCATCCTGGTCCCGGATCCCGGACCCGGCGAGGCCCTCGTGGACATTCTCACCTGCGGCGTCTGCCACACCGACCTGCACTACAAGCAGGGCGCCATCAACGACGACTTTCCGTTCCTGCTCGGCCACGAGGCCACCGGCGTCGTCAGCGCCGTGGGCCCCGACGTCACAGAGGTGGCGCCCGGCGACCGCGTCGTGCTGAACTGGCGCGCCGTCTGCGGCGAATGCCGCGCCTGCGCCAAGGGCCAGCCGCAGTACTGCTTCAACACCTACAACGCCACCCAGAAGATGACGCTCGAGGACGGCACCGAACTCACCGCAGCGCTCGGCATCGGCGCTTTCGCCGAAAAGACCCTCGTCGCCGCCGGTCAGTGCACCAAGGTCGACCCCGAGGCTGACCCGGCCGCCGTCGGCCTGCTCGGCTGCGGTGTGATGGCAGGCATCGGCGCTGCCATCAACACCGGAAACGTCAAGCGCGGCGATTCCGTCGCCGTCATCGGTTGCGGCGGTGTGGGCGTGGCGGCCGTTGCCGGCGCCGCGCTCGCCGGCGCCACCACGGTGATCGCAGTCGACATCGATCCGAAGAAGCTCGACCGCGCCAAGGACCTCGGCGCGACGCACACCGTGGACTCCTCCGCCGCCGACCCGGTCGAGGCGATCCGCGAACTGACCGGCGGCTTCGGCGCCGATGTGGTGATCGACGCCGTCGGACGTCCCGAGACGTACAAGCAGGCGTTCTACGCCCGCGACCTCGCCGGCACCGTCGTCCTCGTCGGGGTTCCCAGCCCCGAAATGACCCTGGAACTGCCGCTGCTGGACGTGTTCGGCCGCGGCGGCTCACTCAAGTCCTCGTGGTACGGCGACTGCCTCCCCTCGCGCGACTTCCCCATGCTGATCGATCTCTACCGGCTGGGCAAGCTGGACCTGGACGCCTTCGTGACGGAGCGGATCACGATCGACCAGATCGAGGAAGCCTTCGACAAGATGCACTCCGGTTCGGTGCTGCGCTCGGTCGTGGAACTGTGAGCGGCGGGCCCGTGAACGGACTCCGGATCGACCGGCTGGTCACCTCCGGCACCTTCTCGCTCGACGGCGGCACCTGGGACGTCGACAACAACGTCTGGATCGTGGGCAACGACACGGAATGCATCGTGATCGACCCGGCACACGACCCCGACGCCGTCGAAGCGGCCGTCGCCGGCCGGAAGGTCACCGCAATCCTGCTGACCCACGGCCACGATGACCACATCGCTGCCGTGGGCAAGGTCCGCGGGCGAGTCAACGCCCCGGTGTACCTCAACCGCGATGACTGGATGCTCTGGGAGCGAGTGTTCCCGGGAACCGAACCGGACCACGCGATCGAGGACGGGGACACCTTCGACGTCGCCGGCGCACGGCTCGTGGCGCTGCACACGCCGTGACATTCCCCCGGCTCCATGTGCTTCTCCCTGGCGAGCGAGGGCACCGTGTTCAGCGGCGACACCCTGTTCCAGGGCGGTCCGGGCTCCACCGGCCGGTCCTACAGCGATTTCCCCACCATCATCGAGTCCATCAAGGCCCGGCTGCTGACACTGCCGGCAGACACCGTGGTGCGGACCGGTCACGGCGATCCGACGACGGTCGGTGCCGAAGCGCCGCAGCTTCAGGAATGGATCGCCCGGGGCCACTAGCCACCAGCCGTTCCAACCGAATCATGACGAGGGCCGCGCACCGTTGGTGCCCGGCCTTCTTCATGGCCTGCGCCGTGTCAGCAGAGCAGGCTGTTGAAGTGGCCGT
>DATITT010000459.1:0-10056 GCA_035467435.1 Arthrobacter sp.
CACGGATGCCACGTTGGCCGGGTCGGTGACCTCCGGGTGCTCGCCGTGGAGCTTGCGCGCCAGGTCGATCCACGCCTGGGCCTGGTACTCGGCCGAGTGCTCCTTGGTGTAGGTGTCCATGATGGCGCGCTTGGTTTCGCCCGGTGTCGGCAGCGGCACGGTGTAGGAGGCGTCGGGGCCGTCCAGCATCCAGGCGATGACGCCGTCCTCGCCCTCGTAGATCGGCACGGGGGAGGTTTGTCCGCGCATGGCACGGTCCGCGGACTCGACGGCCATCTTGCCGGCAAACGCCGGGGCGTGGGCCTTCCAGGTGGAGATCTCGCCCTTGCGCGACTGCCGCGTGGCGGTGGTGGTGTGCAGGGCCTGGCCGATGGACTGGAAGATGGTCTCGACGTCGAGTCCCAGCAGGGTGCCGATGCCGGCGGCGGCGGAGGGGCCGAGGTGCGCGACGTGGTCGATCTTGTGCTTGTGCAGGCAGATGGCCTTGACCAGGTTGACCTGGATCTCGTAACCGGTGGCGATGCCGCGGATCAGGTCCTGGCCGCTGGAGCCCACGTGCTGGGCGACGGCGAGGACCGGGGGGATGTTGTCGCCCGGGTGGGAGTATTCCGCGGCGAGGAAGGTGTCGTGGTAGTCGAGTTCACGGACGGCGACGCCGTTGGCCCAGGCAGCCCATTCGGGAGCCACCCGTTCTTCGATACCGAAGACCTTCGAGCCCTTGCCGCCGGTGGTGGGGCCGTGTGTCAGGGCCTGGGCCCTGGCCGCGACGATCGGCGCGCGGTTCAGCGAGGCAATCGCCACCGAGGCGTTGTCGATCACCCGGTTGATCACCATGTCGGTGACCTCATCGGAGACGGCGACGGGATCGGCGGCCACCTGCGCAATCTTGAAGGCGAGCTGGTCCTCGCGGGGCAGGTTTTCGTCGCTCTTGTAAACGCGGACGTGGTGTTCCTTGACCATGGTGCTCCTTTTATTGAGGTGTATGCGTGGCTTTGACGTGGGAAAGACTGCGGTGCAGATGGAGGGTGGTGGCGGCCTCCGCCAGCCGGGGGTTGCCGGCGGCGATCGCCTCGGCGATGGCGGCATGCTCGGCGGCAGCCGCGGTGAGCCGTTCGGCGTCGTCGGCCGCCAGCCGCCGGACCCGGACCAGGTGGACGCGCAGGCTGCGCATCGCCTGGGCGAGGTAGGAGTTGTGGATCGCGGCGTCGATGGCTGCGTCCAGCCGTCCGACCAGCCCGTAGTAGTCGTGCCGGGCCGGATCCTCGCCGCTGATCAGCTCCGGTGCCTGGCACAGTTCGTTGCGGAGCCGTTCGAAGGTGGCGGCGTCGCCGCGTTCGGCGGCCAGCGCCGCAGCCTTGCCCTCGAGGGTTTCGCGCAGTTCGAAGAGTTCGTCGATATCCTCCAGCGAGATGTCGGTGACGACGACGCCGCGCCCGCCCGCCGTCGTCGTCAGGCCCTCCGCGGTCAGCCGGCTCAGGGCCTCCCGCAGCGGGGTGCGGGAGATGCCGAGCCGCTCGGACTGCTCCACTTCGGCGAGCACCGTTCCGGGCGCCAGACGCCACTCGATGATGTCGTCGCGCAGGGCCGCATAGGCCTTGTCGCTGGCGCGCATCCTGACTCCTTCGTTGGCTGACGCTGTCCAGTGTATACACGGAAGTTCATTTTGCCCAGCATTTCCGCTCAGCATGGGCGGACTATGGCCTCTGTGTATACACAAGCCTTGTGTCCTGAGCCCGGACGGGGCTACCATGAGCACCATCACATCGTCGTGGACGGGACTCATTTTCATGGTTACCAAGAATTACCGGGACAGCTACGCACGCAGCCTGGAGACGCCCGAAGCATTCTGGCTGGAAGCCGCAGGGAAGATCTCGTGGACCACCCAGCCGCAGCGTGCCCTCGATGCCGGCAGGGCGCCGCTGTATGACTGGTTCCCCGATGGCGTGCTCAACACGTCGTACAACGCGCTGGACCGCCACGTGGAGGAGGGGAGGGGCGCGCAGGACGCGCTGATCTACGACTCCGCCATGCTCGGCACGCAGCAGCGCTACAGCTATGCGGAGCTCACGGACCTCGTCGCCCGGTTCGCCGGGGTGCTGCGCAGCCACGGCGTGGGCAAGGGCGACCGCGTCGTGATCTACATGCCGATGATCCCGGAGGCAGCCATCGCCATGCTCGCCACCGCCCGGCTCGGCGCCGTGCACTCCGTCGTCTTCGGCGGCTTCGCCCCCAAGGAACTCGCCGCCCGCATCCGCGACGCCGCCCCCGCCGCGGTGGTCACGGCCTCCGGCGGCATCGAACCCTCGCGCCGGATCGAGTACCTCCCCGCCGTCGAGGAAGCCCTCGGCCTGGCCGGGGTGCCGGACACGCCGGTCCTGGTGAAGGGGCGCGAAGGTTTCGCCTCCCCGGTGGCCGACCACGCCGGCTGGCTGGACTGGGACGCCGAGATGGCCTCCGCCGCGCCCGCCGCCCCGGTTGACGTCAAGGCCACCGATCCGCTGTACATCCTCTACACCTCGGGTACCACCGGCGCCCCCAAGGGCGTCGTGCGGGACAACGGCGGCCATGCCGTGGCACTCAGCTGGACCCTGGAAAACATCTACGACATCGGACCCGGCGACGTGATGTGGACCGCGTCCGACGTTGGCTGGGTGGTGGGGCACTCCTACATTGTGTACGGCCCGCTGCTGGCCGGCGCCACGACCGTCCTCTATGAAGGCAAGCCCGTGGGCACGCCCGACGCCGGGGCGTTCTGGCGCGTCATCCAGGACCACAAGGTCAACGTGCTGTTCACCGCGCCCACCGCCCTGCGCGCCATCCGGAAAGCCGACCCGGAAGCCAAGCTGATCGGCTCGTACGACATTTCCAGCCTGCGCACCCTGTTTGCCGCCGGGGAACGGCTGGACACCGACACTTTCCACTGGGCCTCCCGGATCCTCGGCGTCCCGGTGGTGGACCACTGGTGGCAGACCGAGACCGGCTGGGCCATCTGCGCCAACCCGCGCGGGCTCGGCGGCCTGCCGATCAAGGCAGGCTCGCCCAGTGTGCCGATGCCCGGCTTCAAGCTGAACATCGTCGACGGAGCGGGGACGGACGTCGAGGCGGGGACGGAGGGCAACATCGTCCTGGAACTTCCGCTGCCGCCGGGCACGCTGACGACGCTCTGGGGCAACGACGAACGCTACGTCTCCTCGTACCTGCAGGCGTTCGGGGGCTACTACGCCACCGGCGACTCCGGCTACCGGGACGAGGACGGCTACCTCTTCGTGATGGGCCGCACCGACGACATCATCAACGTCGCCGGCCACCGCCTCTCCACCGGCGCCATGGAACAGGTCATCGGCCAGCACCCGGCCGTCGCCGAATGCGCCGTGATCGGGCTCGCGGACCCGTTGAAGGGCCAGCGTCCGAGCGGCTACGTGGTGCTGAAGTCAGGGGTCGATGTGCCCGAGGAGATCCTGGTCAAGGATCTCATCGCGCTGGTCCGGCGCGACATCGGCGCCGTCGCCGACTTCAAGCACGTCACCGTGGTGGAAGCCCTGCCCAAGACCCGCTCCGGCAAGATCCTGCGCAAGACCATGCGCCAGATTGCCGACGGCGACGACTACGTGGTGCCCTCCACGATCGAGGACGCCGGCGTGATCGACCAGCTCATCGGAACGCTGCGGCCCTCCGCCACGCCGTGACGGGCGGCGTTTAGGGCACCGACCGGGTCCAGCGGTATTCGTTCTCCGGCCGTCCCGGCGCGCCGTAGCGCGCCGTCCGGGTGACCGTGCCGGCGTCGGCGAGGTATTCCAGGTAGCGCCGCGCGGTCACCCTGGACATGCCCAGGGCGTCCATCACCTCGCTGGCCGACACAGCCCCGGACTGCAGCTTCAGGAAGTCCTGCACTGATTCCAGTGTGGAGGCGGCCAGCCCCTTGGGCAGCGGCAGCTCCGAGGGCGCCCGCAGGCTCGCGAAGGCCTGGTCCACATCGCTCTGTGACGCGCCGGGACCGGCCTGCCCGGCGGCGGGGGAGGCCAGCTGTTCCCGGAAGAGCCGATAGCTGGTGAGCTTGTCCGAGAAGGTGGCGAAGGTGAAGGGCTTGATCAGGTACTGGACCACCCCGGTGGCCACCGCGCTGCGGACGATGTTCAGTTCCCGGACGGCGGTGATGGCGATGATGTCCGCGAACAGTCCGCCGGCGCGCATGCGCCGGGCGATGTCGAGGCCATGAAGGTCCGGCAAATTCATGTCCAGCAGGACCAGTTCCACCGGGGTGCCCGCCGCCGCGAAGTCCGTCATCAGGCGGAGCGCTGACTGCCCGTCCGGGGCCGTGCCCGCCAGTGTGAATCCCCCCAGCCGGCCGATGTAGGCGGCATGGGCTGCCGCTGCGATGGGCTCGTCCTCGACAACGAGTACCCGGATGTCGCTCATGGCTGTCCCTTGCTGGTCAGTGATGCCGGCGGCGCTCCCGGCAGTGACGTCGCCGTTAGTGCCGCCGGCGACGTCGGCAGCGAGACGTGGAACAGCGCCCCCGCCGGGCTGGTGATTGTCATGGTACCCCCGAGCCGCTGCACCGCCTGGCGGACCAGGGCCAGGCCAAGGCCCCGCCCGAACGGCCCCGGGGCTTTGGTGCTGAAACCGTGCCGGAAGATGTCCTCGACGGCCTGCGGATCGATCCCCGGCCCGCTGTCCTCCACCGTGATCTGCAGGACCCCGTCGGACGCTTCCACCGTGAGCTCGACGAGCTTCGGGGCCGGAGCCTCGGCCGCGGCGTCGATGGCGTTGTCCAGCAGGTTGCCCAGGATCGCCACGAGGTCCTGCACGGCCAGGCCTGACACGCCGGCAGGGCCGTTCCCGGTCCCCGCGGTGTTCAGGGTCAGCTCGACGCCCCGCTCGTGGGCCTCCGCGGCCTTGCCCATGATGAGGGCGCCGAGCACGGGCTCCTCGAGGGAGCTCACCACGTCATCAGTCAGCCGCTGGCTCAGCTCAAGGTCCTGGGTGGCGAACTCCAGGGCTTCCGTGCCGCGCCCCAGTTCCATCAGGGAAACGATCGTGTGGAGCCGGTTGGCGTGCTCGTGGGTCTGGGCGCGCAGGGCATCGGAGAGGGTGCGCATGGTTTCCAGTTCGCTGCCGAGCGACTCGATTTCGGTGCGGTCGCGGATCGTGGCCACGGTCCCGTACACGGCGGCGCTGCCGCGCCCGCCGGCGGAGGCGGGCCCGACGGCCGGCCCCTGGTTCACCACGAGGATCCGCTGGCCGGTCAGGTGGATCTCGTCGAGGGCGGTCCGGCCTGATTCGAACAGCTCCCTGAGGCTGGGGGCCAGCGGCAGCTCCGCGAGTGACGGCGCCACCTGCCGCCCGCCGTCGCCGGCAGGTGCGCTCCCGCCGTCGGACGCGCGGGGCATGAGTCCGAGCAGTTCGGCGGCCTGGTCGTTGTACATCACCACCTTGCCCTTGGGATCGATCAGGATGACACCTTCGCGGACCGAATGCAGGACCGATTCGTAGTAGGCGAAGAGCTGGGCCAGCTGCTCCGGTCCCCAGCCGCGGGTGACCTGCCGCAGGTACCGCCCCAGCAGCCAGGACGCCACCGATCCGCCGGCCAGGAGGGCCAGCCCGATGGCCACGAGCGCCGGCAACCTGCCGGAGACGGCGATGTCCACGGTACGGACCGTCACGCCGGCCGCAACCAGCGCCCGCACCGTGCCGTCCGCGTCCTTGACCGGGGCGATCGTGCGCACCGAGGGGCCCAGCGTGCCGGCCATGATCTCGGTGAACACCTCGCCGTTCAGGGCGGCCTCGATCGAACCGATATACGGTTTCCCGAGTTCCTCGTCCCGGGGGTGGGTCCACCGGGTGCGGTCCGGCGCCATGATGGTGATGAAATCCGCCTCCGCGTCCCGGGTCACCTTCAGGGCATAGGGCTGCAGCAGGGCGGTGGGATCCGCGGCGTCCGCAGCGTCCAGGACCAGGGGGTTGTCCGCCACCGCGGTCGCGACGGCGGCCATCCGCCGGCCCGCCTCGTCGTAGGCATGGTCGCGCGCATCAACGAACGTGGCAGTCCCGACGATCGCGGTCAGGGTCAGCATAAAGAGCAGATGGGCCACAAACAGCCGTCTGGCGATGCTCCAGCGGTGGATCATCCACACCTTCCATGACCAATATGAACGCAACGGTGATGCGCGTCACTGAATCCCCAATGATGGTGGAACACGCAGAACGGACGTGATGGGCCCACAGCCTGTGCCGCACCGACGTCCAGCCTATCCAAGGAGAACACCATGGCCTCTCGAAGAGGAGAGTCAGCGGCATCGGCCGCGACGCCGGTCAAGAAGCGCAAGGGAATCGACAAGTCCCATTATCTCTACATCGCGGTCATCGCGGCGGTCATCCTCGGCGCACTGGTCGGGCTGATGTTCCCCGAGTTCGCCAAGTCCCTGAAGCCGCTGGGCGACGGGTTCATCAAACTCATCAAGATGATGATCGGCCCGGTCATCTTCTGCACCATCGTGCTGGGCATCGGTTCCATCGCCAAGGCGGCCACCGTCGGCAAGGTCGGCGGCCTTGCCCTGGGTTACTTCATGGTGATGTCCACCTTCGCGCTGGCCATCGGCCTCGTCGTCGGCAACCTGATCCACCCCGGCGAGGGCCTGAAGCTTGCCCCCTACGACCCGAGCAAGAAGGCCGCCACGGACAGCACGGTCGAGTTCCTGCTGGGCATCATCCCGGGCGACATCCCGGTCCTGCCGACCCTGCTCGCCGCGCTGCTGGTCGGCTTCGCCCTCCAGCAGATGGGCCCGCAGGGCGCTCCGATCCTCAAGACCATCGGCTACGCCCAGGCCCTCGTGTTCCGCGTCCTGGTCATGATCATGTGGCTGGCCCCGATCGGAGCCTTCGGCGCGATCGCTGCGGTCGTCGGTGCCACCGGCATGCAGGCCATCCTCAGCATGGCCACCCTGATGGTCGCCTTCTACATCACCTGCGCCCTGTTCATCGTCGTGATCCTCGGCGGCCTGCTCAAGATCGTCGCCGGCCTCAACATCTTCCGGCTGATGAAGTACCTCGGCCGCGAATACCTGCTGATCTTCTCCACCTCGTCCTCCGAAGCCGCCCTGCCCCGCCTGATCGCGAAGATGGAACACCTCGGTGTGTCCAAGCCAGTCGTCGGCGTCACGGTCCCCACCGGCTACTCCTTCAACCTCGACGGCACCGCCATCTACCTGACCATGGCGTCCCTGTTCGTCGCCAACGCCATGGGCACCCCGCTGGACCTCGGCGCCCAGGTCTCGCTGCTGATCTTCATGATTATCGCCTCCAAGGGCGCTGCCGGTGTCACCGGCGCCGGCCTGGCCACCCTGGCCGCGGGACTCCAGGCACATGCGCCGGCGCTCCTGGGCGGCGTCGGCATGATCGTCGGCATCGACCGGTTCATGTCCGAGGCGCGTGCCTTGACCAACTTCACCGGCAACGCCGTCGCCACCGTCCTGATCGGCACCTGGGTCAAGGAGATCGACGGCGGACAGGTCGAACGGGTCCTTTCCGGAAGCGAACCTTTCGACGAGCAGACCATGATCGCCGGACACGGTGAACCCGAGGAAGCACCGGCGCCGGCACCGGCACAGCCCGTTCTGGCCAACGCCTGAGCTGTTCCAGTACCCCGCACGAAGTACCAGTAACCGCCCGGACGCGAGCAAGCGTCCGGGCGGTTTTTCGCCCCGCCACGGCAACCTTCGACTTCTACCAGAAGGTTGAGGCTCAAAGAATGGCCGCTGTCAAGGTCCGCGAAATACCGTGTCGGGCGCTGTAACCTTGGGAGGAACAAGATCGGCGCTGGAAGCCCAGTCCGGGAATATCACGCAGGCCGGAAATATCACGCAGGCGGAAATATCACGCAGGCAGCAATATGAAGCAGCACCATCACCGTCATCGAAAGTGTGGATAGATACGTGAGCAGCGAACAGGGTTCAGCAACTCTGGAAGGCACCGAACTCGATCTGGAAGACGCCGTCATGGGCCCCACAGGGCGCCCTCAACGCGACTTTCCGGAGCCCGCGCCGCTGCCGTCCCACGGCCCCGCCCGGGTCATCGCCATGGTCAACCAGAAGGGCGGAGTGGGTAAAACCACCTCCACCATCAACCTGGCGGCCGCGCTGGCGGAATTCGGGCGCCGCGTGCTCGTGGTGGACTTCGACCCGCAGGGCGCCCTGTCCGCAGGCCTCGGCATCAACCCGCACGAACTGGACCTCACGGTCTACAACGTCCTGATGGACCGCAAGGTCGACATCCGCGACGCCATCCACAAGACCGGCGTGGAAAACCTGGACCTGCTCCCGGCCAACATCGACCTCTCCGCCGCGGAGGTCCAGCTCGTCAACGAGGTGGCCCGCGAACAGGTGCTGGACCGGGCCCTGAAGAAGGTCGAGGATGACTACGACGTCGTCCTGATCGACTGCCAGCCCTCCCTGGGCCTGCTCACGGTCAACGCCCTGACGGCCTCCCACGGCGTCATCATCCCGCTGATCTGCGAGTTCTTTGCGCTGCGCGCCGTCGCGCTGCTGGTGGAGACCATCGACAAGGTCCAGGACCGGCTGAATCCGCGGCTCCAGGTCGACGGCGTCCTCGCCACGATGTACGACGCCCGCACCCTGCACAGCCGTGAGGTGATCTCCCGCCTGGTGGAGGCCTTCGGCGACAAGGTCTTCGAAACCGTCATCAAGCGCTCGATCAAGTTCGCGGACGCCACTGTCGCGGCCGAGCCGATCACCAGTTACGCCGGCAACCACATCGGCGCCGATGCCTACCGCAACCTGGCCAAAGAGCTGATCTCGCGCGGCGGCGCGCCCTAGCCAGGGCCGTGGCAGCGACAGTCGCTTCGGCGGCGGAGCAGGCGCCGGCCGGGAAGAAGCCCGGCTTCGAGGTCCGGCTGGCCAACTTCACCGGCCCCTTCGATCTTCTCCTGGGCCTGATTTCCAAGCACCAGCTGGACATCACGGAAGTGGCGCTGTCCACCGTCACCGATGAGTTCATCAAGTACATCAAGCGCCTGCAGAACGTGGGCGAGGAATGGGCCCTGGACGAAGCCAGCGAATTCCTCGTCATCGCCGCCACCTTGCTGGACCTCAAGGCGGCCCGGCTGCTGCCCGCCGGCGAAGTCGAGGACGAGGAAGACATTGCCCTGCTGGAAGCCCGGGACCTGCTGTTCGCGCGGCTCCTGCAGTACAAGGCGTTCAAGCAGGTGGCGGGCCTGATGGGTGCCACCCTCGAGCTCGAGGACCGCCGCTATCCGCGGCAGGTCGCACTCGAAGGGCACTTCGCGGCACTGCTTCCGGAACTGCTCTGGAAACACACCCCGCAGCAGTTCGCCGACCTGGCCGGGAAGGCCCTCAAAGCAAAAGACGCCGCGCCCACCGAGGTCGGCCTCGCCCACCTCCACGGCACCCCCGTCAGCGTCAAGGAGCAGGCCGAACTGCTGGGCCTCCGGCTGCGGCACGGCAGCCCGCTCACCTTCCGGGCGCTGATCGCCGACGCCGAATCCACCCTTGTGGTGGTGGCACGCTTCCTGGCGCTGCTGGAACTGTTCCGGGACAAAGCGGTGGCCTTCGAGCAGCTGCTGCCGCTGGGGGACCTGACGGTCCGCTGGACCGCCGACGGAGGGGCCTGGAGCAGCGGGAACCTGAGCGAAGAATATGAGGAGCAGCCGTGAACCAGACCCCGTTCGGACAAGCAGCCGGACAGGCAGCCGCTGACGCCGCTGCAGCCGCAGACGGCGCAACAAACGGAGCAGCACACGACGCCGGTCCCGACGTCGGCAGCCTGCCCGGCGGCGCCCGCGCTGCCCTTGAAGCCGTGCTCATGGTGATCGACCAGCCGGCGACGGCGGCGGAGCTTGCCTCCGGGCTGAACCTGACCGTCGACGTCGTCGAGGCGCTCCTCGCGGAACTGCAGCGGGAGTATAACGGCTATACTGTTAATGCCCCGGATGTGCGCGACGCCAGTTTCAACGGCTTCAGTGCCACCCCCCGGGGCTTTGAATTGCGGAATATCGCCGGAGGCTGGCGGATCTATTCGCGC
>DATITT010000460.1:0-12439 GCA_035467435.1 Arthrobacter sp.
TGATGGGCGCCATTGGGCTGAACGGGGCGGCGGCGGAAGCCAAGGATCCGGCCGAACGCACCCGGCTGTCGAGCCTGGGCTGGAAGAAGTGGGCCCCGGTCCAGACAGCGGCCTTCGGCGCACACCTCCTCTCCGGCCTCGCCATCATGTGGGAAAACAAGGGCCGGATGGCCAAGCAGGACGGCGTCACGCGCCTCAGCGTCATCAAGTCCATCGTCACCCTCGCCGGCGCCGGCGTGAGCCTGTACGCCGGGCTCCAGGGCGCCAAGGTGGACAAGCTGGCCAGCGAAGGTGCCACGGGCGCCACCGAGCCCAAGCCCGGTGCTTCCGAGGAACTCCGCTCCGCACAGCAGCAGCTGAAGATCCTGCAGTGGGCCATCCCCGTCTTTGCCGGCACGGTGATCGTCCTCGGCGCCAAGCACGGCGAAATGCAGCGCCCCAAGAACGTCTTCGCGGGCCTCGCACGCTAATCGCGGGCCTCGCACGCTAATCGCGGTTTCCGCGCCAGCCGCGCGGCACCCAGCCTGAAGACAAAGGCCTCCGCGCCGGAACGTGATTCCGGTGCGGAGGCCTTTGTGCTGCGCGGGGCAGCTACTGCTGGATCCACTCCGCGCAGGAGTTCAGGTTCCGGTGCACGCTCTCGACGGCGGCCGTCTCGTCGTGCGCGGCGATGGCATCCACAAGTTCGTCGTGGCCTTCGTGCGGGAGGCCGTTGAAGCCCTCGCGGCCCTGCTGCCGGAGCAGGTCGGCGTGGAAGACGACGCCGAAGCTGACGTACAGCTCGTGCAGCAGCGGGTTGCCGGAGGCCTGCGCCACGAGGACATGGAAGTCCCAGTCCGCCCGGGCCCAGCCGGCGAAGTCCTCGGCCAGCCACGCGACGCGGCGCGCCTCCAGCAGCACGCGCATCGCCTCGACGTCGTCGGCGGTGGCGTGGCGGGCGGCGAGCCGGGCGGCCTGGGTGTCCAGGCCGACCCGGACCTCCAGGATATGGACCTGCGAGTGGTCCCGGTACATGCGCTGGGCGGCGCCGGAGATCTCGCTGGTGGCGCGGACATAGGTGCCGTCCCCGCGGCGGACTTCCAGCATGCCGCTGTGGGCGAGGGCCTTGATGGCCTCGCGCAGCGTGCCCCGCGAGATTCCGAGCATGGCCATCAGCTCAGGTTCGGCCGGGATCCGCTGCTGCAGCGGCCATTCGCCCGAGTGGATCAGCTCCCGCAGCTTGGCGGTGATCTCCTCGACGAGCGGCGGCCGGTGCGATGTAGTGAGTGTCATGACTGAACCTCCGGGCGGCGGGGAACCTTGGGTTTGGCCGTCAGCAGGTGCCCGACGGCGATCTGGCCCAGGGCCACGGCGAGCAGCAGGGCCAGCGGCAGCGTCCAGGACCCGGTGGCGCTGTGCAGCAGCCCCATGCCGAACGGGCCGAGCGTCGCCAGCAGGTAGCCCGCGGACTGCGCGACCGTGGACAGGGCGGTGGTTTCGGCGGTGGTGCGGCCGCTGCGGCTGATCATCACCATCACCAGCGGGAAGATGCCCAGCCCGAAGCCGAGCAGCACGGCGGTCAGCGGCGCCCAGTCGACCGGCAGGACCAGCATGGAGAGGACGCCCACGGCCATCGTGACCGTGGCCAGGTAGAACGCGGTGCGCTGCATCCGGGGGCGGGAGCCGATCGCGACCAGCACCATGCCGGCCGGGACGGAGACGAGCTGCATCAGGCCGAACATCAGCCCGCCTTCGGAGGCCGTCAGGCCCAGCGTGACCAGCATGTAGGGGAACCAGCTCAGCACGGCGTAGGCCAGCAGGGCCTGGACCGTGAAACCGAGTGTGATCAGCACACCGGTGCGGGTCCGCAGCAGGGGCCAGGGGGACACCCGGCCGGCCTTGACGGCGGGCGCGTTGCGGTGGGCGTGCAGCGCGATCGGCAGGAAACCGAGGCAGGCGCCCAGCGCCAGGAAGCCGATCGCCCCGACTCCGGCGGAGGGCGAGCCGAGCTGCTGCGCCACCGGGACGATCAGCACGGCAACCACGGTGGCGCCCGTCGTCATGGTCACGGTATACAGCGCTGTCATCAGCGACGTCCGGTGCGCGAAATAGACCCGGATGAAGGACGGCATCGCCACGTTGCAGATCGCCAGCCCGGACATCCCGACGACGGTGCCCGCCACGAGCATGCCGGTGGAGGGGATCCCGCGGACCAGCAGTCCGGCCGCGAGCAGCACGAGGGAGAGCAGGATCGCCTTCTCGAGCCCCAGGATCCGGGTGAGCCACGAGGTTGCGGCACCGGCGACGGCGAAGGACAGTGTGGGAATCGAAGGGATGATGGCGGCGATCAGC
Organism: Arthrobacter sp.; assembly: GCA_035467435.1. Lineage (GTDB taxonomy): Bacteria > Actinomycetota > Actinomycetes > Actinomycetales > Micrococcaceae > Arthrobacter. The sequence goes on from DATITT010000460.1 coordinate 2,332, forward strand.
GGCCCGTAGCCCAGGACTGCCTGCAGGTCATGCAGGAGCGCGGCGGCGCCGGTGATGCCGGCGCGCAGGTTGAGGCCGATCAGCACGATCGCGACGACACCGGCGATGATCACGCCGCGCGGGGCGCGCACGACGGCGGGAGGTGCTGTGACGGCGGGAGGTGCTGTCTGGGGAAGGGCGGACGCCGCCGTGCTGCTAGCCATTTTTAAAGGTTAGACGTTTGATGTTTGCGCGTTCACCTTTAGTGGCGAATATCTCGGCACGTGACGCGGCCTCATCTCGTGGCGCGGCGACACTCGCAGCGGGGGTGTCAGCGCGCGCGCCGGGCCCGCAGGATCAGCTTGAACAACTCGCCGAGGACCAGCAGCAGCACCGCCGGAACCAGGCAGGCCAGCCACTGCTGGCCGGTGAGCGGGACGGTGCCGAACAGGTCCTGCAGCACGCGCATCTGGGTGATCAGCATGGAGCCGACGAAGGCCCAGGCGAACGCCCACAGCAGCTTCGGGTTGGAGAAGGTGGAGGATCCGAAAGCGCTCTCCGAGGGGTAGCGCAGGTTGAGGGCGACGGTGATGTTCATCAGGCCCAGGCCCACAATGGCCATGCTCTGGCCGATCTCGAGCGAGCCGTAGGAGGTCTTGCCGATCTCCACAAGGACCAGCGTCGCGGCTGCCATGAACAGCCCGACGCCAAGCAGGCGCACCATCATCGACCGGACGATGATCGGCTGATTGAAGGGCCGGGGCTTGCGGTCCATGATGCCCGGCGTCGCGAGGTCCAGGCCCATCACCGCACCGATCGGGGCGACGATCGCCATGTGGATCCACAGCACCTGGGCCGGGCTGAGCAGCGCCGTGCCGGCGATCGCGAAGGCCGAGGACCCGATGAACGCGAGGATGAACATAAACAGGTTGGCGACCTGGATCCGGATGAACTTCTGCAGGTTGTCGTACACCAGCCGGCCTTCTTCAACGGCCGCCACGATGGTGGCGAAGTTGTCGTCGGCCAGGATCATCTTGGCAGCGCCCTTGGCGACGTCGGTGCCCGTGATGCCCATCGCGATCCCGATGTCGGCCGCCGCGATCGCAGGGGCGTCGTTGACGCCGTCGCCGGTCATCGCAACGACGTGGCCCTTGCGCTTGAGCACCTCGACCAGCCGGACCTTGTGTTCGGGCGCCACCCGGGCGATCACACCGATCCCGTCCACCTGGCTGTCAGCCTCCGCGTCGCTCATCGCGGCGAACTCGGCACCGGTGACCGCGCGGCCCCTGATGCCCAGTTCGTCGGCGATCGCCGCCGCCGTGACGGCGTGGTCGCCGGTGATCATCCGGACCCGGATGCCGGCGTGCTTGGCCGTGGCGATGGCGGCCACGGCCTCGGCGCGCGGCGGGTCAACCTCGCCGATCAGCGCCGACAGCTCCAGGTCCTGCATCAGCGCCATCAGGTCACCGGACGGATCGAACGTCGCCGGGTCGAACTCGCGCTGCGCCAGGGCGAGCACCCGCCGGCCCTGGCTGGCGATGCGTTCGTTCTCGGCGAGCACTTTCGCGCGCATCTCCTCGGTGAGCGGCTCGGCGCGGCCGCCCGGCATCCGGCCCGACGATGACCGGCTGAGGAGGACATCGGGCGCCCCTTTTACGTACGCCCGGATGACGGGCATGCCGTCGGCGCCCGGCATCCGGTGGAACGTGGCCATGAACTTGTAGTCGGAGTCGAAAGGCACCGATGCCACCCGCGGGTGGCTCCGGCGGAACTCGCGGACGTCCACGCCGCCCTTTTGCGCGAGTACATACAGCGCGGCCTCGGTGGGGTCTCCGACGACCTCGCCGTCCTGGATGTCCGAGTCGTTGCACAGGGCGCAGGAGAACATCACATAGTCCAGGCTCTGCTCGGCGTCGCCGGTGGTCCGCTGGACCTGGCCGTCGAAGCTGTAGCCCTCACCGGTGACGGTGTAGTGGTGCTGCACGGTCGTGATCTCGCGCACCGTCATCTGGTTCAGGGTCAGGGTGCCCGTTTTGTCCGAATTGATCGCCGAGGTGGAGCCCAGGGTTTCGACGGCGGGCAGGACCTTCATGATGGCGTTCTTCTTGGCCATGTTGACCGATCCAACGGACAGGATCGTGGTGACGACGGCGGGCAGCGCGTCCGGGATCGAGCCGACCGCCAGCGCCACACCGATCCCGAAGAGCACTGTGAAGGAGTCGCCCTGGGCCAGGCCCATCGCGACGATGGCAATGAAGGCGAAGAGCGCGGCGATGATGATGAAGATGGTGAGCCGGTCCACCTGCTTGGTGAGCGGGGTCTTCTCCGCTTTCTGTCCGGACAGCATGTGGGCGATGTGGCCGACCTCGGAGCCCATGCCCGTGGTGGTGACGAGGATCTCGCCGTGGCCCCGGGTCACGTTCGTGTTCATGAACGCCATGTTCAGGCGGTCTCCGATGCCGACGTCCTGCCGGCTGATGGACCCGGTGTCCTTCTCGACCGCGACGCTCTCGCCGGTCAGGGCGCCCTCCTCGATCTGGAGGGTCGCCGCCAGGATGATCCGGCCGTCGGCGGGAACACGGTCACCGGCGTCGACCACCACGATGTCGCCGGGCACGATCTGCTCTGCGGGGAGCTCCACGGTGTCACCGTCGCGGCGCACCTTGGCCATCGACTTCATCATCTTCCCCAAGGACGCTGCGGCCGCCTCGGCCTTGCCCTCCTGGTGGTAGCCCAACCACGCGTTGAACAGCGTCAGGACGGCGAGCCCGATCGCGGTCCCGTATTCCTCGATGAACAGGCTGACCAGCGCGGCGACCACGAGCACGATCTGCATGTAGTCCCGGTAGTGCTTGAAGAACTGCTTCCAGACCGGCTCGTGCTTCGCCTCGGACAGGGCGTTCGGCCCGTACTTCTGCAGCCGCTGCTGCGCCTCGGCTGCGCTTAGCCCGCGGGCCGGATCAACGCCCAGCTCGGCGGCGGCCTCTTCGGGTGCCAGCGAGTACCAGCTCGCGTCCGCCTCGGCGGGGACCACCCCTGCTGCTGTTCCAGGATTGTCGTTCATGACGTCCTCCTCATCGCGGGCGCTGCTCAGAACGGGGTCGGGATGCGCCGGACCACCAGGGTCGGCTCGCGGTAGTCTCCGGCCTTCTGGCGCTTGGGCAGTTCGACGTCGAGCCCCGGGTACGGCTCGTACGGCACCTGGCTCAGCAGGTGGCTGATGATGTTGAGCCGGCCGCGCTTCTTGACGTCGTTGTCCGCGACGTACCAGGGCGCCCAGGCGGTGTCGGTCGCCTCGAACATGGCGTCCCTCGCCCGGGAGTAGTCGTACCACCGGCTGTAGGACAACAGGTCCATCGGCGACAACTTCCACGTCTTGCGCGGATCGTTCATGCGGCTCTCGAGCCGCCGCGTCTGCTCGTCCGCGCTGACCTCAATCCAGTACTTCAGCAGGATGATGCCGGAGTCGACCATCGCCCTCTCCACGAGCGGAGTCATAGTGAGGAACCGCTCGGTCTGCTCCGGGGTGCAAAAGCCCATCACGGGTTCGACGCCGGCACGGTTGTACCAGCTGCGGTCGAAGATGACCACTTCGCCGGCGGCCGGGAAATGGGCCATGTAGCGCTGGAGGTACATCTGGGATTTTTCCCGGTCCGTCGGGGTGGGGAGCGCCACCACCCGGAACACCCGGGGGCTCACGCGCTCGACGATGCGCTTGATCGTTCCGCCCTTGCCGGCCGTGTCACGGCCCTCGAACACGATGCAGATCTTGGCCCCGGTGGACTTCACCCACTCCTGCAGGGCGATCAGCTCGCCCTGCAGCTTGGCCATCTCCGCCTCGTACTCCTTGCGGGGCATCTTGGTCCGGAGCTCCTCGTCGGCGCTCGCCTTGCTCTTCTTCTTTTTGCCCACGATCTGCCTCCAAGTCGGGTACTTCCTAGGGCGAATCAGGCAACCACGAAGCACCGACGGGACCGGCACTCTTCGTCCGCGGAACGGGGAAGGGCTCAGACACTTCACGGGCACTCTCTTACAGCGTGCTGCCAATCCCAGTGTTGACCGGGGCTGAATCCGGGTCTACGGCACTAAGACCCTATTGAAGTGCGGACCCGGGGGTGGCGACGGTCAGCCCGGGTGGCGGGCGCCCAGCCGCTGCACGGCCAGGGCGAGCCACAGCTGCACCCGGTCCGCGGTCTGGGCCGGGTCGTAGCCGGTGAGCTCGGTGATCTGGGCCAGCCGGTAGCGGACCGTGTTCCGGTGCAGCGTGAGCTCCTCCGCCACGGCCGCCACCGAGCCGTTGTTGTTCAGGTAGCTCTCCAGGGTCGCCAGCAGCCCGGCGCCGTGGGTGGCGTCGAAGCTCCGGAGCGGATTGAGGGACTCGTTCGCCATGTCCGCCAGCGGCACGTCCTCGCTGGCCAGCAGCAGCGAGGTCAGGCTCAGCCGCTCGGGTTCGTTCACGGGCAGGCCGTGGCTTGCCGCGTCGCGGGCCTCGAAGTAGCTCCAGCGCAGCCCGTTGGGCTTCGTGTAGGCGCCGCCGATCCCGATCGTGGCGTGGATCCCGGCCTCGGCCAGGTGGTCGCCGAGGCTCCTGGCCAGCGCACTGGCGCCGCTGCCGTCGTCGGGAATCACCACCACCAGATCCTTGCCGACGACGGCGCTCACCGCCTCTTCCAGCGGCTGCGGCAGGGAGGACGTGCCCAGCTGCTTGACGTGCGCGGCGGACTCGGCCAGCAGGACGACGTTCCGGCGGGTGCTGTTGACGCCGATACCCGCGAGACGCCGGGTGGCCTCGCTCGGCTCCAGGGTTCCGTGGATCACGTCCTCGAGGACCTGCCCCGCCAGGGCGCGCTGGGACTGCCGCTGCTTGACCATGTTGTTGAGCTCGACGCTGATCAGGTTCTGGGCGTACCCCACGATCCCCGAGTCCTCGAAGGGCTGCTGCACCCACAGTGTGCACGCGTCGCGGCGGCCGGTGGGAATCGGGAAGGACGCCCAGCCCTCGGCGCTCGGCGCGGGCTGGCCGGGCACGCTGTTGTAGAGCTGGGCCGTGAACTGGGTCAGCACAATCTCGGTGCGCAGCATGGACCCGAGGTGCTTGAGGAGTTCGGCGAGGCCGCCGCCGGTGAGCAGCGCACGGGCCAGGATCTGGTGCCCGGCGATGAGCCGCTCCAGCTTCGTGAAGTGGTCCGCGGACTGGGCGTCGGCGACGAGCTTGCCGATGGCGATGAACGGCGTCTCGTACGGCACCTCCACCACCGGCAGCCCCCAGCGGTTGGCCTCGGCAATCAGGGCCGGCGGCACCGCGTCGTGCGTCAGGCCGATTCCGAAGCCGATGCCCACCGCCCCGGCGCGCTGGACCTGGCGGACGAAGCGGCGCTGTTCCGGGGCGCTCTTGAGCCGCATGCCCGTGGTAAGGACCAGTTCGCCGCCGTTGAGGAACCGCTGCGGGTCTTCCTGTTCGGTGACGGCCACCCAGACAATGTCCTCGTGCCAGGTGGTCTCCGCGAGGCCGGCCTTGGCGAGTTTGAGGGACGGCACCCCCAGCAGGGCAGCAAGTGAAATGGCCATGAATTCAGGATAACCGCGGGCTGGGCAAGCGCACTAAAATATGGCGGAAACGGTGTGCAGGTGACTATTCCCCGGGGTTGACCGGCTGGCATAGGCTCGGAGCAGTCTCATTGGGTCCATTTCAGCGCGAAAGAGGTTGTACACCGTGGTTCAAACCTTGCAGAACTTCATCAACGGCGAGTTTGTCACTCCCGCCGGAACCGGGATGCTGGACATCGTCAATCCCACCAACGGAGACGTCGTGGCGAAGTCGCCCGTCTCGGGCCAGGCCGACGTCGACGCCGCCATGACCGCCGCGAAGGACGCCTTCAAGAGCTGGAAGCACGCGACGCCGGGGCAGCGCCAGCTGATGCTGCTCAAGCTCGCCGACGCCGTCGAGGCGAACAGCGACGAGCTCGTCGAGGCCCAGCACCGGAACACCGGCCAGGTCCGCTCCCTGATCGCCTCCGAGGAAATTGCCGCCGGCGCGGACCAGCTGCGCTTCTTCGCCGGGGCCGCCCGCATTCTGGAGGGCAAGTCCGCCGGAGAGTACTTCGAGGGCCACACCTCCTACGTCCGGCGCGAACCCATCGGCGTCGTCGCGCAGGTCGCGCCGTGGAACTACCCGTTCCTGATGGCCATCTGGAAGATCGGTCCCGCCCTGGCCGCGGGCAACACCGTCGTGCTCAAGCCCTCGGACACCACCCCGGAATCCACCCTCGTCCTGGCCCGGCTCGCCGGCGAAATCTTCCCCGCCGGCGTGCTCAACGTCGTCCTGGGCACCGGCGAGACCGGCGCCCTGATGGTGGAGCACAAGGTCCCCGGCCTGGTCTCCATCACCGGCTCCGTCCGGGCCGGCATCGCCGTCGCCTCCGGTGCCGCGAAGGGCCTCAAACGCGCCCACCTGGAGCTCGGCGGCAAGGCTCCCGCCGTGGTTTTCGCCGACGCCGACATCAAGAAGAGCGCCGCGGCCATCGCCGAGTTCGCCTTCTTCAACGCCGGCCAGGACTGCACCGCGATCGCCCGGGTGCTGGTCCAGGACGCCGCCTACGATGATCTCGTCGAAGCCCTGGTGGAGCACACCAAGACCCTCCGCACCGGCTCGCAGAACGACGAGGACAACTACTTCGGCCCGCTGAACAACGTCAACCACTTCAACACGGTCACGTCCGTCGTCGAGCACCTGCCGGCGAACTGCAAGATCGAGACCGGCGGCCACCAGGCCGGGGACAAGGGGTTCTTCTTCGAGCCCACCATCGTCAGCGGCGCCAAGCAGAGCGACGACATCGTGCAGAAGGAAACGTTCGGTCCGGTCATCACGGTGCAGAAGTTCAGCACCGAGGAGGAAGCCGTGGAGATGGCGAACGACGTCGACTACGCCCTCGCCTCCAGCGTCTGGACCTCCAACCACGGCACGGCCATGCGTCTGAGCCGTGACCTGGATTTCGGTGCCGTCTGGATCAACACCCACATCCTGCTCACCGCTGAAATGCCGCACGGAGGCTTCAAGCAGTCCGGCTACGGCAAGGACCTCTCCATGTACGGCGTGGAGGACTACACCCGCATCAAGCACGTGATGAGTGCGCTGGACGCGTAACGCCGTCGCATCACTCGCTGGCACCGCACAGATGCACAGCTCCGCCGCCTAACCAGCACGCTAGAAAGGCTTTTCCATGACCACCACCGCGAATGACATCACTTACCGTCTTGAGCAGAAGCGCCGCGTCCAGGCCGATTTCCCGGGCCCGAAGTCCGTTGCGCTGACCGAGCGCCGCAAGGCCGTTGTCGCCGCCGGCGTCGCGTCCAGCGTCCCCGTGTTCGTCGCCGACGCCGACGGCGGCATCATCCACGACGTCGACGGCAACGCCTTCATCGACCTTGGCTCGGGCATTGCCGTGACCAGCGTCGGCGCCTCCGACCCCGCCGTCGTCGGCGCGGTCAAGGAAGCCGTGGAGCACTTCACCCACACCTGCTTTATGGTCACGCCCTACGAGGGCTACGTCGCCGTCGCCGAGCAGCTGAACCGGCTCACCCCGGGCGACCACGAGAAGCGCACCGTGCTGTTCAACTCCGGTGCTGAAGCCGTCGAGAACGCCGTCAAGGTGGCCCGCCTGGCCACCGGCCGGGACGCCGTCGTCGCCTTCGACCACGCCTACCACGGCCGGACCAACCTCACCATGGCGCTGACCGCCAAGGCCATGCCGTACAAGACCAACTTCGGCCCGTTCGCGCCCGAGGTCTACCGCATGCCGATGAGCTACCCCTACCGCGAGGAAAACCCGGCGATCACCGGTGCCGAGGCCGCCAAGCGCGTCATCACCATGATCGAGAAGCAGATCGGCGGCGAGCAGGTGGCCGCGATCATCATCGAGCCCATCCAGGGCGAGGGCGGCTTCATAGTCCCGGCCGAGGGCTTCCTCCCGGCGCTGGCGGCCTGGGCCAAGGACAAGGGCATCGTCTTCATCGCCGACGAGGTCCAGTCCGGTTTCTGCCGCACCGGCGAATGGTTTGCCGTAAACCACGAGGGCGTCGTCCCGGACATCATCACCATGGCCAAGGGCATCGCCGGCGGCATGCCGCTCTCGGCCATCACCGGCCGCGCCGAGCTGCTGGACGCCGTCCACCCGGGCGGCCTCGGCGGCACCTACGGCGGCAACCCGGTGGCCTGCGCCGCGGCCCTCGCGTCGATCGGCTCCATGGAGCAGTACGGCCTCAATGCCCGCGCCAGGCACATCGAGGAGCTCGCCCTCGGCAAGCTGCGTGAACTGGCGACTGAACTTTCTGAGGGTTCCGTGATCGGCGATGTCCGCGGGCGCGGCGCCATGCTCGCGATCGAACTGGTCCGGGCCGGCTCGAAGGAGCCGAACCCGGAGCTGACCAAGGCCGTCGCCGCGGCCTGCCTCAAGGAGGGTGTCATCATCCTCACCTGCGGCACCTACGGCAACGTCATCCGGCTGCTGCCGCCGCTGGTCATCAGCGACGAGCTGCTGCTGGACGGCCTCCAGGTCCTGGCCGCGGCCATCAAGGCCAACGCCTAACCAGTCCGGGCGTAAAGACACGCACCAGAACAACGCATAAAGACAACGCAGCAGAGCCGCGGACGAACAGTCCGCGGCTCTGCTGCGTTAACCCCGCGCTGTTCTTCGGGAAGCTACTTCCAGGAGGTGGCGTCGAGCTGGACCGCGATGACGTAGACGCGCTGGCCCCGCTCGATCTTCTCAACCTCGTATACCCGCACCCTGGTCTCCGGAATCGTGTCCCTGGGCCGGCCGACGCCAATCCCGTAGCTGAGAACGCCCTCGAAGTCTCCGGTGCGGGTGTAGCTGGTGAGGGCCGGGTAGCCGATGGCTGGGCCCGGTTGGCGCGTAATGGTGCTGGCCGTGCCGTCCGCCGTGTGCGCCTGGGCGTCGCGGAACACCACCTTGAGGATGGCGCCGGTGCCGGGCATCGGAACCGGCAGGCCGCTGGCGTCGGCAAACAGTTCGGGCACAAACTCGATGTCGTAGCCCGGGAACGCGCCCGTGAACCGGAAGCTCATCTGGTCGAAGGGCGGCGTCTCCGCGGGGTGCGACCAGGCTCCGATGGCGTACAGCGCGGGCAGGGGTTCGGCCGGCGGCGGGGCAAGCGGTACAGGATACTCATGCGTGGTCCGGAACGGCCGGCCCGGACCGGGCCAGGCCCAGTCGTGAGTAATCCTGGAGGAGATCACTCTGTCGCCCGAATGCGGCGGAGCCGTTTCGTCACTGTCGGCCGGCGCGGTGGCGGACGCGGAAGGAGCCGCGGTGGACGTGGCGGGAACCGGCGTCGACGTGGCGGGGGCGGTCGCGGTGGCAGTGGCAGCGGACGGGCTGGTTACGCCGGGTTGTGGTGTGGACGGCGTACAGGCGGTGAGGGCCAGCAGCAGGGCCAACATTCCAAGCCCGGTGTTCCGTGTGGTGACGTGGATCTTTCCGGTGTCTATCGCACTCATGGTGATCTCCCCTCGATCCTGCCAGCTTAGGGACGGCTGATTGCCCTGCTCAGGGCCGAAAGTCACGACCCGACACGGCCAGTTCCGGGCCCCGCTGGGCTAGAGTCGTTCCTACCACTGCAGGAACGCAGACCGGCCCGACGTCGCCCGGAACCCCCGGAGCAAAGCTGGCTTCTGCGACAGACCCATAAGGGGTTCATATATGCGATACGTAGTTGGCTACACCCCCAGCGACCGCGGCGCCGACGCCGTCGCACTGGCTTCCGCCATGGCCCGCGCCCAGGGCGCGCACCTTGACCTGGTCTACGTCGTGGACCGGAGGACCCCCTACGTCGCGATGAACCCGGAGGGAAGCCGTGTCAGCGCTGCGGAGCAGGAAGTCCTCAGCGCCGAACGCGAGGGCCTGGCCCTCATCCCCAAGGACCTCGAAGCCCGGTTCCATGTCCGCCAGGCCGACTCGCATGCCGCAGGCCTCATTGAGGCGGCCCTGGAATACAAGGCCGGCCTGATCATAGTGGGTGCCGCCAGCGCCGGGCTGTTCAAGCGGTACACGATTGGCAGCGCGGCCAACGCCCTGCTCCACGCCTCGCCCGTTCCGGTGGCGCTCGCCCC
>DATITT010000461.1:0-17795 GCA_035467435.1 Arthrobacter sp.
CGGTATCGTGATCATCCACCAGGAACTCGCGCTGATCCCCGAGCTGTCCATCATGGAGAACATCTTCCTGGGCAACGAACCCACCAAGCGCGGGGTGATCGACTGGGCCGAGGCCCGGATCCGCTCCACCGAGCTGCTGGCACGGGTGGGGCTCCGGGAGGACCCGGAGACCCCGATCAAGGAAATCGGCGTCGGCAAGCAGCAGCTCGTCGAAATCGCCAAGTCCCTGAACAAGTCGGTGAAGCTGCTCATCCTGGACGAGCCCACGGCCGCCCTGAACGAATCCGACTCCCAGCACCTCCTGGACCTGATGCTCGGCCTGAAGGGCAAGGGCATCACGTCCATCATCATTTCCCACAAGCTGAACGAGATCGAGCAGATCGCGGACTCCATCACCATCATCCGTGACGGCAAATCGATCGAGACGCTGGACGTCAAGGCCGACGGCGTCGATGAGGACCGCATCATCAAGGGCATGGTGGGCCGGACCCTGGAATCCCGCTTCCCGGACCACGAGCCGAAGATCGGCGAGGTCTTCTTCGAGGTCAAGAACTGGAATGTGGGCCACCCGCAGGTCCAGGACCGCATGGTCTGCAAGAACTCCAACTTCTTCGTCCGCCGGGGCGAGATCGTCGGCTTCGCCGGGCTGATGGGCGCCGGGCGCACCGAACTCGCCCGCTCCGTCTTCGGCCGGTCCTACGGCCGGTTCCTCTCCGGGCAGATCCATATGGACGGCAAGGACGTCGAACTCAAGAGCGTCAAGCAGGCCATCGACGCCGGCCTCGGCTATGTCACCGAGGACCGCAAAACCCTCGGCCTGAACCTCCTGGATGACATCAAAGCCACCACCGTCTCGGCCAACCTGCGCAAGGTCAGCAAGCACAACGTGATTGACGCCAACAAGGTCTTCACGGTTGCCGAGCAGTACCGCAAGTCCCTGCGGACCAAGGCGCCGTCGGTGGAGGAGGGCGTGGCCAAACTCTCCGGCGGCAACCAGCAGAAGGTGGTGCTGGCGAAGTGGATGTTCACCGACCCTGAGCTGCTGATCCTGGACGAGCCCACCCGCGGGATCGACGTCGGTGCCAAGTATGAGATTTACGGCATCATCCAGCAGCTGGCCAACCAGGGGAAGGGCGTCATCGTGATTTCCTCGGAGCTGCCCGAACTGCTGGGCCTCTCGGACCGCATCTACACCATCTTCGAAGGCGCCATCACCGGCGTGCTCAACAAGGACGAAGCCAGCCAGGAAACCCTCATGAAACTCATGACTTCGGCCCGCAAGACCGCCTGACCCGCTGGGGCCAACTGCTCCGTACCCTCCGGAAACAAGGACTGAATCAATGAACGCGCTCAAGAAGCTCTTTGGCGGCAACACCCGCCAATTCGGCATGATCTTCGCCCTGGTGGCCCTGATTATCTTCTTCCAGGTGGCCACCGGCGGAAACACGCTCACCGCCGGCAACGTCATCAACCTCTTCAACGGCAACTCCTACATCCTGATCCTCGCCATTGGCATGGTCCTGGTGATCATTGCCGGCCACATCGACCTCTCCGTTGGCTCGGTTGCGGCGTTCGTGGGCGTCTGCGTGGCCCTCATGATCCGGGACTGGGGCATCCCCTGGTACCTGGGTGTCCTGCTCGGGCTGCTGCTGGGCGTCCTGATCGGTGCCTGGCAAGGGTTCTGGACGGCTTATGTCGGCATTCCGGCGTTCATCGTCACGCTGGCCGGCATGCTGATCTTCCGCGGCGCCAACCAGTACGTCGGCAAGTCCAACACCATCCCGGTGCCCGCCGAATTCCAGAAGATCGGTTCCGGCTACCTGCCCGAGATCGGGCCGGACACCGGTTACAACAACCTCACCCTGCTGCTGGGCCTGCTCGCCGTCGCCTTCGTGGTCTTCAGCGAGATCCGCTCCCGCCGCAACGCCAAGGCCCTCGGCGCCGAGGTGCCCGAAGCCTGGGTCAGCATCGTCAAGCTGGTCCTGATCTGCGGCGCCATCCTCTACGCGACGTACCTGTTCGCCACCGGCCGGCCGGGCACGTCCTTCCCGATTCCGGGCCTGATCCTGGCAGCCCTCGTGATCATCTACGGATTCGTTTCCTCCAAGACCGTCATCGGCCGCCACGTCTACGCGGTCGGCGGCAACCGGCACGCCGCCGAGCTCTCCGGCGTGCAGTCCAAGAAGGTCAACTTCCTGGTGATGATGAACATGTCCGTCCTGGCCGGCCTGGCCGGCATGATCTTCGTCGGCCGTTCCACCGCCTCGGGCCCGTTCGACGGCGTCGGCTGGGAACTGGACGCCATCGCAGCCGTGTTCATCGGCGGCGCCGCGGTGACCGGCGGCGTGGGCACCGTGATCGGCTCGATCGTCGGCGGCCTGGTGATGGCCGTGCTGAACAACGGCCTGCAGCTGCTCGGCGTCGGCGCCGACCTGACCCAGATCATCAAGGGCCTTGTGCTCCTGATCGCCGTCGCGTTCGACGTCTACAACAAGTCCCAGGGCAAGAAATCCATCATCGGCCTGATGTTCAAGAACTTCAGCCGCAGCAACGAGATGAAGCCCGACGAGACCACTTCCACCAAAGAGGTCATCTCCAAGGGCGCCTAATTCGCTCCCTGTTCCCCTCCATCACAATTCTCCGCACACCATCTAAAGAAAGTGAACCAAGAAATGCGAATGATTGGTAAAGCAGGAAAGGCAGCAGCAATCGCTGCTATTGCGGCACTGGCGCTGACAGCCTGCGGCCGCGCCGACACCGGCGGCGGCTCCACAGCCGGCAGTGAAGGGTTCCCGCAAGACTCCATGATCGGCGTCGCACTCCCCCAGAAGACCAGCGAAAACTGGGTCCTGGCGGAGACGCTTTTCAATGACGGCCTCAAGGAGGCCGGCTTCCAGCCGGACGTGCAGTTCGCCAACGGCGGCGTTTCGGAACAGCAGAACCAGATCAGCGCCATGATCACCAAGGGCGCCAAGGTCATCATCGTCGGTGCCATCGACGGTGCACAGCTGGGCACCCAGCTCCAGCAGGCCAAGGACTCCGGCGCCACGATCATCGCGTACGACCGTCTGCTCCTGAACACCGCCAACGTGGACTACTACGTGGCCTACGACAACTTCAAGGTCGGTGAACTCCAGGGCCAGGCGCTGCTGGAGGGCATGAAGGCCGAGAAGCCGGAGGGCCCGTACAACATCGAGCTCTTCGCCGGTTCCCCGGATGATGCCAACGCGAGGGTCTTCTTCGACGGCGCCATGAGCGTCCTGCAGCCGAAGATCGACGACGGCACCCTCCAGGTGCTGTCCGGCCAGACGACCTTTGAGCAGGCCGTGACCCAGGGCTGGAAGGCAGAGAACGCCCAGCGCCGCATGGACACCCTGCTCGCCGGGACCTACGGCAGTGCAACGCTCAACGGTGTGCTGTCCCCGAATGACACGCTGGCCCGAGCCGTCATCACCTCGGTCAAGGCAGCCGGCAAGCCGATTCCGGTCATCACCGGACAGGACTCCGAAGTTGAGTCCGTGAAGTCCATCATGGCCGGGGAGCAGTACTCCACCATCAACAAGGACACCGGCAAGCTCGTGGAGCATGCCATCACCATGGTCAAGGACCTTCAGGCCGGCAAGACGCCTGAGGTCAACGATGACAAGTCCTACGACAACACGGTCAAGGTTGTTCCGGCGTACCTGCTGGAGCCGGTCATCGTGACCTCGGAGAACGTCAAGACGGCCTACGTCAACGATCCGGTACTCGGACCGCTGACCCAGTAGTTCGCTCACTGCACAACTGGAAGCCCCGGCTCCGCCTCTGAACTGGCGGGCCGGGGCTTTTTGCTGCCCGGCTTCCGGCAGCGCACTTCACAGCGGATCCATAGCTCCGGACGGCGATCCGCACAGCGGCCCGTACCACTGTGGGATCAGCCGCCGGCCATCCCGGCCGGCCTGAGATCCCTAGGAGTCACGTGAGCGTCCTTGCCCGGAGTATAGGCAACGCCTTCAGAAACAAGGTCCGAACAGCGGCCGTGGTGGCCGTGCTGGCGGTTGCCATCGGCCTCGCGCTGGCCATGCTGGTGGCCAACCAGGCCGTCGCGGGGAAGGTCGCGGAGCTGAACGCTTCGGTGGGCACCGTGCTCACGGTCAATCCCGCCGGCGGCCAGGGCTTCGAAGGCGGCGGCGAGCCGTTGACCGCCGAACAGGCCGCCACGGCGGCCGCCGTGCCCAATGTGAGCACCGTCGTCGGCACTAAGGCGCTGCGGCTCCGCAATGCCGATGCGGCCGCCGCCCAGACCGGCGCGGGAGGGCAGGGACGTCCAGGCAGCCAGTCAGCCACCACCGTGACCACCAGCCTCACGGCCGCCGTCGACGCCGGCACGCTCGGCACCCGCAACCAGGCCGCAAACGGCAGCACGGGAACGTCCGGCGGTTCCGGGACCGCCATCCCCGCGCCGGCGTTCTCCGTGCCCATCACGGCCACCGGCGTCGGAGCCGAGGTCGACACCACCGGCAAGGACCTGGTGCTGTCGCAGGGCACGGGCCTGGGCGACTACACCGCGGCTTCCACCGGCGCCCTGCTGGGCACCACCCTGGCCGAGAAGAACGGACTGACCGTCGGCTCGACATTCACCGTCAAGGACCAGAGCTTCACCGTGGCGGGCCTGTTCGACGCCGGCACGGCCTTCGGCAACAACGCCCTCTACGTCACGCTCCCCACGGCCCAGACGCTCGCGGAACTCCCCGGGGAGCTGTCCACGATGATCGTCACGGTGAATTCCCTGGAAAACGTCGACACCGCCAAGACGGCGCTGCAGGCCGCGCTCGGCACCGACGCGGCGGATGTCAGCCAGGGCCAGCGCAACCTCGAAACGGCGGTCAGCTCGCTGGGCAGCGTCAAGAACATCTCTTTCATCGCCTTCGTGGCGGCCCTGGCCACCGCCGGCCTGATCATCCTGCTGATCATGGTCATGCTGGTCCGCGAGCGCCGCCGGGAAATCGGTGTGCTGAAGGCAATCGGCGCCCCGAACCGCACCATTGGCCTGCAGTTCGTGCTGGAGGCGCTGGTCCTCGTGGCCCTGGGCAGTGTGGTGGGTGCCGCCGCCGCGTCCTTCGCCAGCGGCGGCATCGCCTCCGCGCTGATCAGTTCCAACACCGCCACGGCCACCGCCACCACCGTGGCCGGCCAGCGCGGCGGCCCCGGGTTTCCCAGCGGGATTCCCGGCCAGGACCCCTTCGGCGGGGCCGGCCAGCTGCTGACCTCCGTCACCGCGAGCGCCTCCCCCGGCGTCATCGCCGCGGGCATTGCCGCCGTGTTTGGCGTCGCCGTCGTCGGGGCGCTGGTGCCGGCCCTGCTCACCGCCCGCATCCGTCCCATCGAAGTCCTCCGAGGAGAGTAGCCATGATCGAAGTCAAGAACCTGGTCCGCACGTTCAAGTCCGGCGACCGCACCATCAAGCCGGTCAATGATGTCAGCTTCGTGCTTGAGCAGGGCACCCTGGCCTCGATCGTGGGCAAGAGCGGCAGCGGCAAGAGCACCCTGCTGTCCCTGCTGGGCGCACTCGACAAACCAACCAGCGGGGATGTGCTCGTCAACGGCGTGAGCCTGGCCGGCATGCCGGACAGCAAGCTCACCGAGTACCGGCGGCGGGACATCGGTTTTGTGTTCCAGCAGTTCAACCTGATCCCCAACCTCTCCGCGGTGGACAACGTTATGCTGCCGATGGAGTTCGCCGGGATCCGGAAGGCCACCCGGCTGGAGCGTGCCCGGGAGTTGCTGGAGCAGGTGCAGCTCGATCCGGACAAGCATGGGCGCCGCATTAACCGGCTCTCCGGCGGCGAGCAGCAGCGGGTGGCGATTGCCCGTGCGCTGGCCAATTCCCCGAAGCTGATCCTCGCGGACGAGCCCACGGGCAACCTGGACGAGCAGACCGGGGAACACATCATTGAGCTCCTCAGCTCCCTCAGCCGGGACCACAACACCACCATCCTCGTGGTCACCCATGACCGTTCGCTGGCCAACAAGACCGAGCGGCGGTTCCGGCTGCAGCAGGGCCGGCTGACCGAGGAGGCGGCGCGCAGCCGGACCGCGGCAGGTGCTCCCGCGTTACAGCCCGAACTGCCGCCGCGGAAGCCGGGGGCGGGGCCCTCAGCCCGCCCCCGGCCTCCGCGGCCAACACCCCGACGCTCCCCCGGCCTCCGCGCCCGACACCCCGACGCTCCCTCTGTCCCGGCGTGGACAACCAGGGACCTCCCCCACCCGGGTGAGAAGATGACTCCATGACCGCCCACATCGCCACACCCTGGCTGTTCAGCCAGCCGGACCCCGATCCCCGCACAGCCACCGGCGCCAGGCTGCGCTGGGGCGTCATCGCCACGGGAGGCATCGCAGCGTCCGTAACCCGCGACCTGGAACTCCTCGCCGACGCCGAGCTCTACGCGGTCAGTTCACGCACCCAGGCGGCAGCAGATGCCTTCGCCGCCGATTTCGGCTTCGCCCGGGCGTACGGGGACCTCAACGGGCAAACCGGCTATGAACGGCTGCTCGACAATGACGACATCGACGTCGTGTACGTCGCCACGCCGCACGCCCACCACCACAAAATCGCGCTGGCGGCCCTGACCGCCGGGAAGCACGTTCTGTGCGAGAAGGCGCTCACCGTCAATGCGCGGGAGGCCTCCGACCTGGTGTCGCTGGCCCGGGCCAAGGGCCTGTTCCTGATGGAGGCCATGTGGAGCCGCTTCCTGCCGAGCATGCAGCGGGCCTTCGAGATCGCCGCTTCCGGCGAGATCGGCGAAGTTAAGTGGGTAGGAGCGGATTTGGGCTTCCCGGCGCCGTATTCACCCGCCTCACGCCTGTGGGCCCCGAAGGATGGCGGCGGCGCCCTGCTGGACCTCACGGTGTACCCGTTGCTCTGGGCTTTGGGCACCCTGGGCTTCCCGCAGACCGTCAGCGCCACCGGCTGGCTGAACGACGACGGCGTGGACGCCCAGAACGCCCTGACCCTCGGCTACCACCACGGCGCCCAGGCGCAACTGACCTCATCCCTGCTGGCGCACGGCCCCCGGACGGCCACTGTGGCCGGCACCCAGGGGTTCCTGCAGGCCGTCGGGTCCATCAACAACCCCAAGGAGCTCCTGGTACGGGTCGGCTTCGACGAGACCCGCAGCGAGTCTTTTGACGTCGTCGGCCGGGGCTACAGCTATGAACTGCGCGAGGTGACCCGCTGCATCCAGCACGGTCTCAGCGAGAGCCCGGTGATGCCGCTCGAGGACTCCCTCAACACCATGCGGCTGTTCGACGGGGTGCGCGCCCAGCTGGGCGTGAGTTACCCGAATGACGCGCGGTGACGTGCACTTCCGCCGCCTGAATCCGAACCAGTTTGCGGTGCGCTCTGGACTCTCCCCCGCAGGCGGCCTTACCCTATAGGGAACCGTCGACCTTTCCGGGGAATGGGGTGTGCGAATGGAGCCAGCAACAGTCCCGCTTCGCTCGCGCCGTCCACTCCGGACGGTATTGCTGGGCGGCGCCGCCGGACTCGCCTGGCTGGTTCTCTCCGCGACGGTTGCCGGCGCGGACAACACCGCCACCCCTGCTCCCCCGGCCGACGTTGCTTCCGCCGGAACCGTCACCCTCACAGCGCCCGCGGTCCCCGCACCTGTTCCGTCCGCGCCCACTCTCACCGCGCAGGAAGCCTCAGCGACTGTCGAACCTGCCAAAGTGGCCGGCCCTACCCCCGGGGGTACTCCGTGGGCGACTGTTCCGGTTCCGAGCCCGACGCCGGCTGATTCCGGCACGGCGACCTCGCCCGCTCCGGACCCGGCTGTGACTTACCAGGCTCCCTCGCCGGATCCAACGGCGCCCGTCGCCGCTCCCGCGTCAGCACTGCCCGTCATTGCCACGGCCACCGCTCCCACGCCCAAAACCAAGGCCCATCACAAGGCCACGCCGAAGCCCACGGCCACCGCTCCCACGCCCAAAACCAAGGCCCATCACAAGGCCAATCCCAAGCCCACGGCCACCGCTCCCACGGTCCCGGATCCATCGGCCACGGCCACGGCCACGCCCACGGCCCCGGTTCCGTCCCCGTCGACCACGGCCAAGCCCACAGTCCCGGATCCATCGGCCACGGCCAAGCCCACAGTCCCGGATCCGTCGACCACGGCCAAGCCCACGGCACCAGCCGACCCCGCGGCAAAGAACCCCTTGGACGCGGACCCGCTTCCGGCAGAGCCCCCGGTCAAGAACGCGGTTCCGCCGGCCAAAACGGCGGCTCTCGGCCCGGCGCGCCTTGAAGCGGCGCTCCCGGTCGTGTTGGCCCCGGCGCCGGTTGCCGTTCCTCCGGACCCGATCCCAACCGCAGAACCCGAAATCCCCGCAGACTGCAACGTCACCAAGGATCGTCTGACGGCGCTGAGGGAACGCGCGCCCTTACCCGACGTCGAGGTCTTCGGTACACCGCTGTACCTCGCGGTCCCGGACGCCCCTGTCCGGCCGAGAGCGGACGGCCAGCAGACGGGTAGCACTCCCCCGGCAGGCGCCATCCCGAACGGCACCGTGCCACCAGCACCTGCCCGCGATGACAGCCCCACACCCTTGCCCAACGGCACGGGCCTGCCCGCTCCCGACGCGCTGCCCGCGGCTCCCGGCTCTGGATCCGGAAACACCGTTGCCTCCGGTGGACCCGCCGGAGGCGTAGCCTGGCTTCCCAGTCCGTATTTGGTCATTCCCACTGCCGGCGCTGATCCAATCCGTGGTCCGCTGCAGCACGTGCACTCAGCCGACGCCGCCGACCCCGGTTCATCTCCTGACTAGTTAGCCGTCTCTGCCTTCCACAGAGCACGGCCAATCGGGCTGCCTTGCGCGCCCGCCAACAGTCATTCAGGAGATCCTCAATGGACGGCACCGTCCGATGCCGGTTTTCCGGCGCCCCGTTTTGCCCTCTCGTTTCCCCCGCCACAGAACGGACGCCCTCTGCGCCCGCGGCGCTGCACGTTGCCCCGGCCGGCCCCGCCGGACCACGGGCGCGCCGTAAACCGTCGCCGCACCACGAGGATCGCCCGCCTTAGCGTTTGCTCCCGCTTCCACGAAGGTCTTGTGGGGCCGGAGTGAGGTCGTTGGGTCCGCTGGGGGACCCACCGGCGCCGCCGGAACCGGAAACACCGTCCGTCGTTGGGTCCGCTGGGGGACCCACCGGCACCGCCGGAACCGGAAAACCGTCCGTCGTTGGGTCCGCTGGGGGACCCACCGGCGCCGCAGCCACCGCCAGCGTGCACCCGCGCTGCGGCCGCCTGTCTGCGGCCGCAGTGCGGGTAGCCGATACCCGTCCCGGTATCATTCTTGAGGGGCGCCGCCGTGGCGCACGGGGAAGGGACAGGGACAGCGTGGACAGTAGTTCGCCCCATAGCGACACGGCAGAGCTCTTGGGCGGCCGCTACCGACTGCTGGAAGTGATCGGCCGGGGCGGTATGGCGTCCGTCTATAGCGCCAACGACGTGAACCTCGGCCGCGATGTGGCACTCAAGCTTTTTGCCCCGCAGTCCGCCGATCCCGGCGAGCTCAGGCGCCAGGAAGCCGAGATCGGACTCCTGGCCACCCTGAACCATCCGAGCCTGGTGACCCTCTTCGACGCCGGCACGGACACCCGCGTCCCGGAGGAACCCCGGCCGTTCCTGACCATGGAACTGGTGGACGGGCAGGACCTTCGGGCCCGGATCCGCCACGGCCCGCTGCCGCTGGCCGAGACCGCCGTTATCGGAGCCGGCGTGTCGGACGCGCTGGCATACGTGCACTCGCTCGGCATCGTCCACCGGGACATCAAGCCGGCCAACATTTTGCTCGTTCCGGTCCGCCCCGGCGAGCCCCTGCGTCCGAAGCTCACCGACTTCGGGATCGCCCGTCTGGTGGACGGGACCCGTCTGACGGCCACCGGAACCATGGTGGGCACCGCCGCGTACTTGAGCCCGGAACAGTCCCGCGGTGCCGATCTGGGGCCGCCCAGCGACATTTACTCCCTGGGTCTGGTCCTGCTTGAGTGCATCAAGGGTGAGATCGAGTACCGCGGCAGTGCCGTGGAATCCGCCGTCGCGAGACTGCACCGGGCCCCGGCCATCCCCGGCTCGGTGCCCGCGGAATGGGCCCAGCTGATCCGGGCTATGACAGCACTGGATCCCCTGGACCGTCCGTCCGCCGCGGACCTCGGAGTGGCGCTGCGGCATGCCGTGGTCTCCCCCGAGGCACTTCCCGGGCTCCTCGCCGAAGAACGCACCCGCGTCCTGCCCGCCCCGCCGGCCCGGCCGCCGCGGCTGTCCTCCCCCGGACCAGGTGCCCACCCCGGCACCCTCACCATCCCGGTGTCCTCCACGGCTGCGGCCACCGGCAACGGAGGCAGTGTCAGCGCCGGTGCCCGGGCCGGGTACCTGCTGGACCCGGACGCGGCCGCCTCCCCGCAGGCGAAGCGCGGCTCCTGGATGTCCCGGACCGCCCCGCGCTTCCGGCTGGCCCGCCGCCGCTCCCAGATCCTGCTGTCCCTCGCGCTGCTGGCGCTCGTGACGGGTGCCGTCACGGCCGCCGTCGCCCTCGCAGCGCCTGCCCCGCCCGCCGTCGTGCCCTATCCGGCCGTGACCGGGGACCTGGGGCAGCACCTGCAGGAGCTGCAGAAGAGTGTGGAACCATGAACCTGACGACCCCGCCGGCCCAGGGCACCCGGCCCGTCGGCGCCCGTCCGCGCCGCATCCGTCCGTTCCTCGCGGGTTGGTTCCTCGGCACGGTTCTGCTCACCGGCACATTGGCCGGCTGCTCCGCCGCGCCGGAACTCGACCGTGCTGCCGCCCGGCTACTCCAGTCCCAGGTCCTTGCCGTGACCGAAGCCGCCGCAGCGGATGATCCGGCAGCGTCGCTGAAGCACCTCGACGAGCTCGTGATGAAGCTGGACGAGGCGGCTGCCCGTGGTGAGGTGTCCTTTCAACGGCACCAAAGCATCCGGAAGTCCGTCGATACAGTCCGCGCGGACCTCGGCGCCCTGCAGGCCGAAGCTGAGGCCGCAGCCGAGGCCGCCCGGGTTGCCGCCGAAAAGGACGCAGCAGCGCAGGCCGCCGCGGCAGCCGCAGCCCAGGCCAAGGCCGACGCCGACGCGGCAGCCGCGGCGGCTCCCCCGCCCGCCGTAGCGCCCGCGCCGCCGGCCGACAGTGGCCGGGGCAAGGGAAAAGGCAAGGACAAGGACGCAGACGAGGACGATTAGTGCCGTGCCGACGGGCCGGAACACGAAGGAGGGAGAAGCCCCACGGGCTCCTCCCTCCTTTGTCTCCGCCTTCGGCCGATCTCTGCGGCCGAAGGGTTTCAGGGGGTCGTCAGCGGCTAGACCCCGGTCGCCGGGAAGCGTTCCCAGGCCCGGTGAGCAGCGAGCAGCCCGGTGAGCTGCGCCACGACGTCGTCGGGCCCCTCCCCCAGGGCAATGCCCGCAGCGTCCGGCGGGATGCTCGCACCGTCGAGGCACGTGGCGGCCGGGCCCCAGCCGCCGATTGCCTTGGCGTGCCGGAACATCTCCGACAGCAGCAGCACAACACGGGGATCAAGCGACGCCCCCGGCTCGCCGGCTTTGGCGTCCCGTCCCTGCGCGGCGTCTGTCGCCGGTGCGCCCGACGCGGCAACCAGCACGGCGTCGAACTCGGTCGAGCGGGCCGTGAGATAGGTCCGCTGGACCGGGATCCCGCCGTCGGCCCCGCCGAGGAAGCCTCCGGCCGGAGCGATCACGAGCGGTACGATGCCGGCTGCGTCGAGGGCGGCCCGGGCCGCCTGGACGGCGTCCAGGTCGCTGTCCTCGTCGGCGATGATGCCCACCACCCGGCCGGCCACCGGCCAGGACCCTCCCATCTGCGAGACCGCCGGACTCGGGGCGGCGTCCTCCACCTGTTCGCTGGCCTGCGGGGCGGGCATGCCGAGCCCGGTTGCCACGGCCGTGCACAGGGCGGCGTCGATGTTGGCCAGTGCCAGCAGCTGGCGCTGCCGGATGGTCTCCTCGCGGCACTTCCCCAGTTCGAAGGTGTACGCCTGGATCACGTGGTCCTGCTCCACCGGGGTCAGGCTGCGGAAGAACAGCCGCGCCTGGCTGTAGTGGTCATCAAAGGACGCGGGTGACTTCCGCTCCTTGACTGCGGCGGCGAGTTCCTCCGGGACGTCGATGAACGCCCCGAGGTCGGCCCCGGCCAGGAACGGGCAGCCGCCGTCGAGCGAGTTCGGGTGGTACGGCGCCACCCCTCCGTGCACCGCCGTCTGGTGCATGCCGTCGCGCAGCATGTCGTTGACGGGCGCGTGCGGGCGGTTGATCGGGAGCTGGCCGAAGTTGGGGCCGCCCAGCCGGCTGATCTGGGTATCGATGTAGGAGAACAGCCGGACCTGCAGCAGCGGATCGTTGGTCACGTCGATGCCCGGGACGAGGTGGCCCGGGTGGAAGGCGACCTGCTCGGTTTCGGCGAAGTAGTTCACCGGGTTGGCGTTCAGGGTCATGATGCCGATCGGCTGCACGGGCGCCAGCTCCTCCGGCACGAACTTCGTGGGGTCGAGCAGATCAATCCCCTCGAAGAATTCCTCCTCCGTGTCCGGGAAGACCTGCACTCCGAGTTCCCACTGCGGGTACGCGCCGGCCTCGATCGCGTCCGCCAGGTCCCGCCGGTGGAAGTCCGGGTCCATGCCGTTGATGAGCTGGGCTTCCTCCCAGAGCAGTGAATGCACGCCCTGCTTCGGCTTCCAGTGAAACTTCACCAGGCTGGTCGCGCCCTCGCCGTTGACCAGACGGAAGGTGTGGACGCCGAAGCCCTCCATGGTGCGGTAGGAGCGCGGGAGCGCCCGGTCGGACATGTTCCACATGGTGTGGGCCTGGGCTTCGGTGTGCAGCGAAACGAAGTCCCAGAAGGTGTCATGCGCGCTCTGGGCCTGCGGAATTTCGCGGTCGGGGTGGGGCTTTGCGGCGTGGATGACATCCGGGAACTTGATGCCGTCCTGGATGAAGAACACCGGGATGTTGTTGCCGACAAGATCGAAGGTGCCCTCGTCGGTGTAGAACTTGGTGGCGAAACCGCGGGTGTCCCGGACGGTGTCCGCCGAGCCGCGGGAGCCCAGGACGGTGGAAAACCGGACGAAGACGGGCGTCTCGACGTCCTTGGCCAGGAACCCGGCGCGGGTGATGTTCGACGCCGATCCGTAGGACCGGAAGACACCGTGCGCTCCGGCGCCGCGGGCGTGGACCACGCGCTCCGGAATGCGCTCGTGGTCGAAGTGGGTGATCTTCTCGCGCAGGTGGTGGTCCTGCAGCAGCACCGGGCCCCGCCGTCCGGCCTTCAGCGAGTGGTCGGTATCGGAGAGCCGGAGCCCCTGGGCGGTGGTGAGGTAGGCGCCGGACTGTGCCCGCGAATTCTCCGGGGCACCGGTGGGGCTGCCGGTCGGTGACACGGCTTCGGGTCCCTGCTGGTCAGGCTTAGGCGGAAGCGGTTCCCTGGGCGTGGTGGGCTCCTCCAGCGCGGGCGGTTCCACGGACACCGCCCCGGGGATCTGGATGTTGCTCTCTGCTGGCATGCGACGACTCCTCAAGGTAGGCCACCTCGGCTCCGGACCGGCGGCCCTGTGGCCCCATCCGAAACTAAGCTTGCTTATTACCCTAAGTGACGGCGTCCGCACAGGCAATGGTCACCCGGTGGCCGAACCCGAAAAAAACGCCGAACGGCGCACCGGAAAACTCCGGTGCGCCGTTCGGAATGAAGCGCCGTTCGGGGCAAAGCACTGCCGGCAGGACACCGGCTCAGTGGAACTAGCCCAGCATGGACAGCACGTCGCTGAACTTCGCCGAGGGCCGCATGGCCGCGGTGACCTTGGCTACGTCCGGGTGGAAGTAACCGCCGAGGTCCACCGGGGAGCCCTGGACTGCAAGGAGCTCGCCGAGGATGGTCTCCTCCGCGGAGTCCAGCGCGCCGGAGACAGCGGAGAACGCCGCGGCCAGCTCGGCGTCATCGGTCTGCCGGGACAGCTCCTGGGCCCAGAACTTGGCCAGGTAGAAGTGGCTGCCGCGGTTGTCGAGCTCGCCGGCCTTGCGCTTCGGGGACTTGTCCTCCAGCAGGAAGGTGGCAGTGGCGCGGTCCAGGGTGTCGGCCAGGACCTGTGCGCGGGCGTTGCCCGTGGACGTGGCCAGGTGCTCGAAGCTGACGGCGAGGGCCAGGAACTCACCCAGGCTGTCCCAGCGCAGGTGGTTTTCCTTGAGCAGCTGCTGGACGTGCTTCGGGGCGGAGCCGCCGGCGCCGGTTTCGAAGAGGCCACCGCCGTTGATCAGCGGCACCACGGAGAGCATTTTGGCGCTGGTGCCCAGTTCCAGGATCGGGAAGAGGTCGGTGAGGTAGTCGCGCAGCACGTTGCCGGTCACCGAGATGGTGTCCTCGCCCTTGCGGATGCGCTCCAGGGTGAAGGCCGTGGCGTCCTCCGGGGACATGATACGGATCTCCAGGCCCTCGGTGTCGTGCTCCTTGAGGTACTCCTCAACCTTCACGATCATCTGGGCGTCATGGGCGCGGCCCTTGTCCAGCCAGAAGATGGCCGGCATGGCGGAGGCGCGGGCGCGGGTGACGGCCAGCTTGACCCAGTCGCGGATCGGGACATCCTTGGCCTGGCAGGCGCGCCAGATGTCGCCCGGGGCAACCTGGTGCTCGATCAGCACGGTGCCGGCGTCGTCAATCAGCTGGACTGTGCCGGCGGACTGGATCTCAAAGGTCTTGTCGTGGCTGCCGTATTCCTCGGCGGCCTGCGCCATCAGGCCGACGTTCGGGACGGTGCCCATGGTGGTCGGGTCGAAGGCGCCGTGCGCGCGGCAGTCGTCGATGACCACCTGGTAGACGCTGGCATAGCTGCTGTCCGGGAGAACGGCGAGCGTGTCGGCTTCCTGGCCGTCGCGGCCCCACATGTGGCCGGAGCTGCGGATCATGGCCGGCATGGAGGCGTCCACAATCACGTCGGAGGGGACGTGCAGATTGGTGATTCCCTTGTCGGAATCGACCATGGCCAGCTCGGGTCCGTCGTTCAGGCCCTTCTTGATGGCCGCCTCGACGTCGCCGCGGATCTCCCCGGGGAGGTCCTCGAGGCCGTTGAGGATGGAGGCCAGTCCGTTGTTCGGGCTTAGGCCGGCGGCTGCGATCTGGGCGCCATAGGTGTCGAAGAGCTCGGCGAAGTACGCCTTGACGACGTGCCCGAAGATGATCGGGTCCGAGACCTTCATCATGGTCGCCTTGAGGTGGGCGGAGAACAGCACGCCCTCTTCCTTGGCGCGGGCAACCTGGGCTGCGAGGAAGGTGTCCAGGGCGGCGGCGCGCATCACGGTGCCGTCGACGACCTCACCGGCGAGGACAGGGAAGGCCCGCTTGAGGACCTTGACCGTGCCGTCTTCCTTGACCAGCTGGATCTTGACCCTGCCGTCGTCCTTGATGACCACGGACTTCTCGTTGGAGCGGAAGTCATCGGCGTCCATGGTGGCGACGTTGGTCTTGGACTCGGCGGTCCAGGCGCCCATGGTGTGCGGGTTCTGCCGGGCGTAGGCTTTGACCGAGAGCGGTGCGCGGCGGTCGGAGTTGCCTTCACGCAGCACCGGGTTGACGGCGGAACCCTTGATCTTGTCGTAGCGGGAACGGACGTCCGTCTCTTCGTCCGAGGAGGGATTGTCCGGGTAGTCCGGGAGGGCGTAGCCCTGGCCCTGGAGCTCCGCGATGGCGGCCTTCAGCTGCGGTGTCGAGGCGCTGATGTTGGGCAGCTTGATGATGTTGGCTTCGGGCTTCTTGACGAGGCCGCCGAGTTCGGCCAAGGCGTCGCTGACGCGCTGCTCTTCGGTGAGGTAGTCGCCGAAAGCAGCGATGATGCGGCCGGCCAGCGAGATGTCGCGGGTCTCCACTTCCACACCGGCCGTCGAAGCGAACGCTTCAACAATCGGCAAGAACGAATAGGTGGCCAGCATCGGCGCTTCGTCGGTGTGGGTATAGATAATCTTTGCCATTGCTCGGGCGTCTCCCTGAAGGTCTGGGTATTTCCGGAATTTTTTGCCAATTCAACACCCCCTAACTTACCCGAGGGAGGAGGGTTGCCGCCTACCGGCGTCGAACGCCAGCAGGTCCGTGACGACAGCAACCAGAAGTGACAAGAGTTGACAAGAGGGTTTACAGGTTCGTCAAAGTCCCGTAGTTTCGTTCCCATCACAGCGGCCACCACCGGCGGCCGCCCGCATTCCACCGGTTAGGACAACCATGAGAACACCCAAGACTCTGGCCACCAGCCTCCTCAGCCTCTCGGCAGCGGCACTGTTGGCTCTGAGCGCCGCGGGCGCAGCGAGCGCGGCCCCGTCACCCGGCAACGCGCCGACGGAAACGTCGGGGGTCAGCAGCCACACCGTCGTCGAGACCGGCGGAGCGGAGTACTGGACGGAAGAACGGATGCGCAAGGCCATCCCCGGCGACGTGCTGGCCGGGAAGGCCATGCAGAAGAGCGCCAACTCCAAGGCCGCCGTGGACCGACCGGCAGAAGCGCGAGCGCCCAGCACCGTCGAGTCCCAGGCTCCGAGCCTGCAGTCGAAGGAAATCCAGAGCAAGGCGAACGCGAGCGAAACCCCGGTCAAGCACGTCGGCAAGGTCTTCTTCACCTTGGGCGGCTCCAACTACGTCTGCTCCGGCAACTCGGTCTCCTCCACGAACAAGAGCACCGTTTCCACGGCCGGGCACTGCCTCAATGAGGGTCCCGGCGCCTTCGCCACCAAGTTCACCTTTGTCCCGGCCTACCTCGACGGCGCCGCGCCCTACGGCATGTGGACGGCCAAGTCCCTCCACGCCCCGACCCAGTGGAGCTCCGGCGGTGACATGGCGTATGACACCGGCTTCGCGGTCATGAACCCGCTCAATGGCAAGACGCTTTCGGACGTTGTGGGGGCCTCGGGCGTTCAGTTCAACGCAGCCCGCGGCCTGAGCTACAAGGCGTTCGGCTACCCCGCGGCACGGCCCTTCACCGGTGAATCCCTGAAGAGCTGCACCGGCAAGGCCACAAACGATCCCTACAACCCGCTGTTCAACTCCCAGGGCATCCCCTGCAACATGACCGGCGGATCCTCGGGCGGCCCGTGGTTCATCGGCTCCAGCTCCACCGGCTACCAGAACACGGTCAACAGCTACGGCTACGGCAGCAAGTCCACCACGATGTACGGCCCGTACTGGGGCTCGGTCATCCAGCAGACCTACACCACCGCGGCCGCTTCCTAGAGGGGACTTCCAGCACCAGCACCACACACCAGCGCGGGGTCTCTTGAGGCCCATCTCCAGCAGCGGGGATGGGACCGGGTGGCCCCGCGTTGCCATGTGCCCTGGGGCCGGGGCCGGGTGGCCATGTGCCCTAAGTGGCCAGGACCGGCCGGGGCTGGGGCCGACTGGACATGCCCTCCCGGCACGCACCGCTACGCACCGGCACCGCGGGGCATGTCCCCCCGGCACGCACCGGCACCGCGGGACATGTCCCCCGCAAAGCCCAGAGCCTGGACATGGCCCCAATATGCCCAGTCCTTGGCTCGAACAATGAGCATGCCCCCGGTGTTGTCCCCGGTGTGACTGTTAGGTCGGACCAGCGGTCTTCTCACCGCCCGGTGTGGCGGTCGCCGTCGACCGTGACCACATCGCAGGTGCCTTACTGCCGGGAGTGCGGACAAGGGTGGTGACCCGGTGGCCGTGCGCCTGTGTCTGGGAGAGGACAAGGACCCCGGCGCGGCCGGCGGCTCCGGGCAGTGCAATCCTCATGGTGTCTCC
>DATITT010000462.1:0-3277 GCA_035467435.1 Arthrobacter sp.
CTCCTCGAGCAGGTGGACCGCCCGCTCGTCCTTGAAGGCGTGCACGGCATCGAGCCGCAGCCCGTCCACGTGGTAGTCCCGCAGCCACATCGCGGCGTTCTCAAGGATGTAGCTGCGCACGACGTCGGAGCCGGGGCCGTCGAGGTTGACCGAGTCGCCCCAGGTGTTGCCCTCCCCCGACTTCAGGTACGGCCCGAAGCGGGAAAGATAGTTCCCGCTGGGGCCGAGGTGGTTGTAGACGACATCCTGGATGACGCCCAGCCCTGCGGCATGGGCGGCGTCCACGAAACGCTGGTACGCGGCGGGTCCGCCGTAGCCTTCGTGCACGGCGTACCAGAGGACGCCGTCGTAGCCCCAGTTGTGGGTGCCGTTGAAGCCGTTCACCGGCAGCAGCTCCACGAAGTCAACGCCGAGCTCCACCAGGTAGTCGAGCTTGCCGATGGCCGCGTCGAGCGTGCCCTCGGGGGTGAAGGTCCCCAGGTGCAGCTCGTAGATCACGGCTCCCTGCAGCCCGCGGCCCTGCCACTGCCCGTCCGCCCACTGGTGGCTGCCGGCGTCGAACGTGCGCGAGAGCGAGTGGACGCCCTCGGGCTGGCGCCGGGAGCGGGGGTCCGGCAGCGGGGTGGAGTCCCCGTCGAGCAGGTAGCCGTAGTCGACGTCCCCGGCGGCCGGGGCGTCCGGCGCCGTCCACCAGCCGCCACCTTCACCCCCGGCGCCGCCGGGCCGTCGTGTCATCGGGTACTGCTGGCCGTCGGCAAGCAGCGTCACGGTGCCCGCTTCCGGCGCCCAAAGGTCAAAGCGGTCATTTCCGTCAGCAGGCAAAGTGATCACAGCTTTCCGTATATCGGTGGTTCAGTCAGTGCTTGGCGGGTACCAGCAGGGCAACCGGGTAGTTGGCCAGGATGGCGGCCACCTCCACGGCACCCGGGCCGAAGGTGGCGCCCGTCAGTTCGTCGGTCATGGTGCCGTCCAGGTGGATGGCGGTGTCCCGCCAGCCGCCCTGCTGCTCCAGTCCCCGGGGCAGCCGGGTCGCGAGAGTGACGGCTCCGGTGCCAGCCGCGCTGCCCCGGTCGAAGCAGACCAGGTGCCCGGCAGCGGAGCCGGTGGCCGCCACGGGGCGGTAGCCGGTGAACAGCTCCGGGCGGTCGCGGCGCAGCCGCAGCGCCCGCGAGGTGACCAGGAGTTTCGCCGCGTCCTCGGTGTACGACGCCGGGCGTTCGCCGGCGTCGAGCGCGGCCAGGGCCGCGCGCCGCGCACCGTAGTCGAAGGGCCGCCGGTTGTCCGGATCCGTCAGCGAGTGGTCCCAGAACTCGGTGCCCTGGTACACGTCCGGGACGCCCGGCATGGTCAGCTGCACCAGCTTGGCGCCCAGTGAATTGACGGCCCCGTACGGTGCCAGGAGCTCCACCAGGGAGTCCAGTTCCGACCGGACGTCTGCATGATCGAAGGCCGCGTCGACGGCAGCAGTGAGCTGCTTCTCGAACGCCTCGTCCGGGTCCAGCCAGTCGGTCGAGTTGCCGGCCTCGCGGGCGGCCTTCATCGCGAAGTACTGCAGCCGGTCACGGTCCGCGGGCCAGGCACCGGCGATGGACTGCCAGACCAGATTGGCCAGCGGCCCGTCGGGCAGCGGTGCCAGTTCCTGCAGCCGGGCCAGGGCGGCCCGCCATTCCGGGGCCAGCTCCGCGAGCACGGAGATCCGGGCCCGGGTGTCTTCGCTGCGTTTGGTGTCGTGCGTGCTCAGCGTGGTCATGGACAGCGGGAGTTCGGCCTGCCGCCGGGCCATCCGGTCGTGGAACTCGCCCGGATCGACGGCGAACTCGGTGGGATCGGCCCCGACCTCGGTCAGGGTCCCCAGCCGGGTGTAGCGGAAGAACGCGGTGTCCTCCACGCCCTTGGCCATGACCATGCCGGAGGTCTGCTGGAAGCGGCGTCCCAGCTCGGCGCCCGGCTCCGGGCCTGCGTCCAGGAGCAGCGGCAGCAGCTGGCCGACGGCGTCTGCCAGTTCGGGACGGCGGCGGACGGCAAGTTCGCACGCTTCCTTCAGGACATCCTCGCCCTCGGGAAGGTAGCTGCGGTACACCGGGAAGGCGGCGATGATCTCGGACAGGGCATCGGCAGCCTGGTCGGCTCTGAGCCCTATTCCGGACGGCACCAGCCGTGCCAGCCGGAGCATCTCGGAGTGGAGGATCCCGTCCGTGATCCGGCGCTTGGTGCCCCGGATCATGTCCTCGTAGTCCGCCGCCTGGCCGCCGCGCAGCTCGGTGTCGAGCGCATCAAGGGCCTCCTGCCCGGCGGGGTCGACGAAGAGCCGGTCCACGTCCGCGAGGGCGTCGTAGCCGGTGGTTCCCTCGCAGTCGAAGCCCGCGGGAAGCACCTCCCCCGGCTCCAGGATCTTCTCGATCAGCAGGTAACTGCCGCCGGTGACCTCGCGGAGCCGGCGCAGGTAGCCCTCCGGATCGGCCAGTCCGTCCGGGTGGTCGATCCGGAGTCCGTCGACCAGCCCGTCGCGGAACCAGCGGACAATCTCGGCGTGGGCCTCATCGAAGACCTCCGGAAGCTCGACCCGGATGCCGGCCAGGCTGTTGACGGCGAAGAACCTGCGGTAGTTCAGCTCGTTGTCGGCCCGGCGCCAGCCGACCAGCTCGTAGTGCTGCCGGCCGTGGACCTCGCGGGGGTCATCGGCAGTGGAGTCACCTGCGGTATACGTGCCCTCTGCGAGCGGGAAGCGGTGGTCGTAGTACCGCAGCTCGCCGTCCTTGATTTCCAGCGCGTCCACGTCGGAGTCCGTTCCCAGCACGGGGATCCGGATCCGGCCGCCGCCGAAGTCCCAGTCGACGTCGAACGCCGGGGCGTAGCGGGACTGCTGTCCCTCCTTGAGCAGGGACCACCACCACGGGTTCTGCACGGGGGTTGCGACGCCGACATGGTTGGGCACGATGTCGACGAGCACGCCCATCCCAGCGTCCCGGGCTGCCCGCGACGCGGCGGCCAGGCCCTCCGGTCCGCCCCGGTCCGGGTCGATCGCGGACGGGTCGGTGACGTCATAGCCGTGGTCCGAGCCCTTCTCCGCGGTCAGGATCGGCGAGAGGTAGATCCAGTCCACGCCGAGTGACTTCAGGTACGGCACGGTCTCGGCAGCATCCTGGAGGGTGAAGCCGGGCCGGATCTGAAGCCGGTAGGTGGAGACGGGGGTCCTCATTTGGCGGGCCCCTTCGAGTCCTTCGGCTTACCGGCTGGCTTCTTCCGGCTGGCACCCTTGGCCGACGGGCCCTTGGCC
>DATITT010000463.1:0-1562 GCA_035467435.1 Arthrobacter sp.
ATGGTAGAGCCCGTCCGGGATGGCGGCGTCGAGCGCGGCGGACAGTTCGGCTGCCGCGCCGCTGTCGGCAGGGTTGCCGAGGCGCAGCTGCACGGGGCGTGTGGTGGCGGCGGTAACGGTGAGGACCAGCCTGCCGCCGGCGTCGAGCCTGCCGATCAGCAGCACCCCCGACCGTCCCAGGTTGCTGAGCGACAGCCGCCGGAACGCCACCCGGGAGGCAAGGGCCGACGCCGGCAGGTGGACGCTGCGGAGCAGCTCGCCGGGTGCCAGGCAGTTGCGCCCGTCCCCCGTGACGAACTCCGCCACCGGGACGGTGCGGCTGGCGCCGCCCGGGCCGAGCACCGTGGCCACGCCGTCCAGTGCCGCGCAGAGCGAGATCATGGGGCCGGCCGGCAGGGAGGTGCAGAGGTTGCCGCCCACGGTGGACATGTTCCAGACCTTGAACGACGCCACGAACGAGTCGCAGCACGGCCGGATCAGCTCCAGCGCCGGCCAGGCAGCCGCGTGCGCCAGGCCGGATCCGCCGGCTGGCAGCGCATAGAGCTCCGCGACGGTGCAGGTGGCCGCGAGCTCGATCCCGGATTCGGTGACAGTGATGGCCTGCCAGCCGGTGGAGCCGAGGTCCAGCAACCGCCGGAGGGGTTCCTTGCCGAAGGCGAAGCTGCCGTAGGAAAACAGCACGGTGCCGCCGGCCAGCCAGGCGTCTCCGGCCTGCCAGTCGGCCGGATCCGCGGTGCGGACCACCGCCTCGATGGTGTTCATGTCCATGGCATCTCCTGGTGTTGCGGGGTGCTGGTTTGGCCAGCGCCGGTGTATTGGTGGATCGGTCCGCTCCCGTGTTTCAGGGACAGCCCGCGGGCGGAACGGCTCCGGGCCGCCACCAGCTCCGCGGTGATGGAGACGGCCACCTCGGCCGGGGTGACCGCGCCCAGGTCCAGCCCGATCGGGGAATGCAGCCGCTCGGCCTCTGCCTGCGCCACCCCGGCGGCGAGCAGCGACTCCATCCGCTGGCCGTGGCTCCGCCGCGATCCCATGGCCCCGACGTACGCCAGGTCCAGGCGGAGCGCCGTCTGCAGCAGCGGGATGTCGAACTTGGGATCATGGGTGAGCACACAGACAACGGCCCGGGCATCGAGGCGGCCGGCGGCGGCTTCGGCGGCCAGATAGCGGTGCGGCCAGTCCGTGACCACCTCCTCCGCCAGGGCAAAGCGCTCCTGCCGGGCGAAGGCGGGCCGGGCATCGCACAAGGTCACGTGGTAGCCAAGCAGCTGGGCGGCCGGCACCAGGGCCGCGACAAAATCGTTGGCGCCGAACACCAGCATCCGGGCCGCCGGCAGCCTGCTCTCCACCAGCAGCGTGATGGGTTCGAAGGCGGACCGGCCCGCTGCGCCGTCTCCGTGGCAGCCGGATTCCGCCGCCAACCGCACGACCCCGGTGGTCCCGTTTCTCAGCAGGGGCTCCAGCTGTGCGGCTGCCGCCAGCAGCAGGAAGCGGGCGCCGTCCCCGGCAACACCCAGCAGGGCGGCCACGGCATCGGACTGCGCCACCTGGTAGCTGGCCGG
>DATITT010000464.1:0-13072 GCA_035467435.1 Arthrobacter sp.
TACCACTACCACGAGCCGCTCGGCGTCGTCGGCCAGATCATCCCCTGGAACTTCCCGATCCTGATGGCCGTCTGGAAGCTCGCCCCGGCCCTCGCCGCCGGCAACGCCGTCGTCCTGAAGCCGGCCGAGCAGACCCCGTCCTCGATCCTGGTCCTGATGGAACTCATCGGCGACCTGCTGCCCGCCGGCGTCCTCAACGTCGTCAACGGCTTCGGTGTCGAGGCCGGCAAGCCGCTGGCCTCCAGCCCCCGGATCCGGAAGATCGCCTTCACCGGCGAAACCTCCACCGGCCGTCTGATCAGCCAGTATGCCAGCCAGAACCTGATCCCGGTCACCCTGGAACTGGGCGGCAAGAGCCCCAACATCTTCTTCAACGATGTTGCCGACACCGACGACGCGTTCTACGACAAGGCCCAGGAAGGCTTCGCCCTCTTTGCCTTCAACCAGGGCGAAGTCTGCACCTGCCCGTCCCGCGCCCTGGTCCAGGAAGACATCTACGATTCCTTCATGGCCGACGCCGTGGCACGGGTCGAGAAGATCATCCAGGGCAACCCGCTGGACACCGAAACCCAGCTCGGCGCCCAGGCCTCCAACGACCAGCTGGAAAAGATCCTCTCCTACATCGACATCGGAAAGCAGGAGGGCGCCAAGGTGCTCACCGGCGGCGCCCGGGCCGAACTGCCCGGCGACCTGGCCGGCGGCTACTACATGCAGCCGACCGTCTTCGAAGGCCACAACAAGATGCGGATCTTCCAGGAGGAAATCTTCGGCCCGGTGGTCTCCGTGACCCGCTTCAGCGACTACAACGACGCCATGGGCATCGCCAACGACACCCTCTACGGCCTCGGCGCCGGCGTCTGGTCCCGTAACGGCAACGTCGCCTACCGCGCCGGCCGCGAGATCCAGGCCGGCCGCGTCTGGGTCAACAACTACCACGCCTACCCGGCGGGCGCTGCCTTCGGCGGCTACAAGTCCTCCGGCATCGGACGCGAGAACCACTCGATGATGCTGGACCACTACCAGCAGACCAAGAACCTCCTGGTCAGCTACAACGAGAACAAGCTCGGCTTCTTCTAGACCGCAGCAATCCGGGCGGGGCGGATCACGATGGTCCGCCCCGCCCGCACCACCTGTGCACCTACGGGGAGGACGCTGGCCTCACTGCACAAGCCCTTTAGCCCCACCCATGCTTGATGATGCAAAGGATTTCGCTATGACGACAACGACGACGACCATGCAAGCCGCAGTAGTAACCGAATTCGGCAAGGACCTTCAGATCCAGACCGTCCCCGTTCCCGTGCCGGGCCGGGGCGAGGCCCTGGTCAAGGTGCTGACCACCGGCGTCTGCCACACCGACCTCCACGCCGCGGAAGGCGACTGGCCGGTGAAGCCGAGCCCGCCGTTCATCCCCGGCCACGAAGGCGTCGGAGAGGTGGTTGCCCTCGGCGAGGGCGTCACCGACCTGGCCGTCGGCGACCTCGTCGGCAATGCCTGGCTCTGGTCCGCCTGCGGCGAGTGCCAGTACTGCCGCACCGGCTGGGAAACCCTGTGCGAAGCGCAGCAGAACGCCGGCTACAGCGTTGACGGCTCCTTCGGCGAGTACATGCTGGTGAACACACGATTCGCGGCCCGGATCCCGGCCGGCTCTGACCCCGTGGAGGTGGCCCCGGTTCTCTGTGCTGGTGTGACCGTCTACAAGGGACTCAAAATGACCGAGGCGCGGCCCGGCCAGTGGGTCACCATTTCGGGCATCGGCGGGCTCGGCCACATCGCCGTCCAGTACGCGGTGGCCATGGGTCTCCGTGTTGCTGCGGTGGACATCGCCGATGACAAGCTCGCCCTGGCCAAGAAGCACGGTGCGGAACTGACCGTCAATGCCCTGCACGAAGATCCCGCTGAAGTCATTCAGCGCGAACCCGGAGGTTGCCATGGAGTCCTGGTCACGGCGGTGCACCCGTCAGCATTCGGGCAGGCGATCGGGATGGCCCGCCGCGGCGGAACGATTGTGTTCAACGGCCTGCCGCCGGGTGACTTTCCGGCGCCGATCTTCGAGATTGTGCTCAAGGGCCTGACCGTCCGCGGCTCCATCGTGGGAACCCGGCAGGACCTGGAAGAGGCCCTGGAGTTCTACGCCGAGGGCAAGATCCACCCGACGGTCTCCACCCGGGAGCTCTCCGACGTGAATGCGGT
The DNA here is from genome assembly GCA_035467435.1 of Arthrobacter sp. Classification (GTDB taxonomy): domain Bacteria; phylum Actinomycetota; class Actinomycetes; order Actinomycetales; family Micrococcaceae; genus Arthrobacter. The sequence continues at coordinate 2,191 of DATITT010000464.1, forward strand.
CCTCGACGAAATGAAGCACGCCAAGATCGACGGCCGAGTGGTCATCAAGTACTGATGTCGAAAAAACTCTGATGCAACCGACAAAGCTCGACGCCGCCGTCACCCTTCCCGGGGAGGACTTCTCCCGGGTGGCGCTCACCCCCGTGGCGGTGGAGCTGCTGCGCAAGCTGTGGCTCCAGCACGGACCGCTGATGTTCCATCAGTCCGGCGGCTGCTGCGACGGGTCCTCACCAATGTGTTATCCCGCGGGGGAGTTCATCACTGGGGACTCGGATGTGCTGTTGGGCCTGTTCGACATTTCCGACGGTCTGCAGCCGCAGACGATTGAGTTCTGGATGTCGAAGGAACAGTTCAACTACTGGAGCCACACCCACCTGACCGTGGATGTGGTGCCGGGCCGGGGGAGTGGTTTCTCGGTGGAAGCGCCCGAGGGTAAACGGTTCCTGATCCGGTCAACGCTGATGGACTGGCCGGTCTAAACCGGAACGGGCGACGCGCGGGCGGGCTGTGCAGGGCAACCTGCACGGCCCGCTTTTGCGTCGGCGTAGGCGGCGCGCTCCCTATGATGGAGCTATGGCCCGCCCAGCACGACCGGAACGCAAAACAGAGCTGTTGGCCGCCATTCTGGACTACCTCATGGACAAGACGATCGCGGAGCTCACGTTCCGGAGCCTGGCCGAGGGCCTGGGAGTCAGCAGTTATGTACTCGTCTACCATTTTGGCCACCGCGAGGAGCTGGTGAACGAGATCATCCGCACCATCGAATCCCGGCTGGACAGCATCCGGGCCACGGACGTGCGGGACATTGACCGGGACGCCTGGCGGGAGTTCCTGCTGGAGTCCTGGCGCTGGACCATGGCGCAGCGCAACCGGCACCTGGCCCGGCTCGAATTCGAGGCGACGGCGCAGGACATCGTGGCGGATTCACCCCGCGGCACCGCGCAGGAACATTTTCGGATGCTGCACGAGAAGGCCCGGGACTGGCTGATGCTCCAGGGCATCCGGGAAGAATTCGCCGACACCGACGCCCGGCTGTTCACGGCCGCCTTCTACGGCCTGCAGTTCGACTTCGTCGTGAACGACCAGCCCGAGGAAGCCAGCCGGGCCTTTGAGCTGATGCTGCTGGTTTTCTTCAACAACCTGGACCGGCGGCTCGCCGCCGACGGCCAGCACCTCTGACCCCGACGCCCTGGCGGCCGGCCGCTGACTCCCAGGGACGCCCCGTCTCAGAGCTGTAACAATGGCTTGAACGTGGTTGACCTCACATTAGGTTTAGATCAGACTTAATTTGAACGTCTGTTCGAACAGCGAACATTTGAGGCTGGGGGCTAGTCACTCTCATGCCAATGGGCACATAGGAGTGAACATGAAACGTCGTTTTATTGCCGTCTTGGCGGCCGCGTCCGTTCTGGGACTGTCGGCCTGCGGAAGTGGCTCGCCCAGTTCCACGGGAGGCGGAACCGCCACCGGCGGCACCGGCGGAGGTTCGGACCTGACCAAGGTCAGCGTCGGTGTCATTCCGATCGTCGACTGCGCACCCATCTACCTCGGCGACAAGCAGGGCTTCTTCAAGGACGAGGGACTCCAGCTGGACATCCAGACCGCAACGGGCGGCGCAGCGATCGTCCCCGGCGTCGTCAGCGGCAGCTTCGACTTCGCCTTCTCCAACCTGATCTCGGTCATGGTCGCCAAGGACAAGGGCCTTGACCTGCAGTTCGTCGCCAATGGTGCTTCCACCACCGGTGAGATCGGCAAGGACATCGGCGGCGTCGTCGTACCGGCAGGGTCCAGCATCCAGTCCGCGAAAGACCTCGCCGGCAAGACCGTCTCGGTGAACAACCTCTCCAACATCGGCGACACCACGATCAAGTCCGTCGTCGAAAAGGACGGCGGAGACCCCAACAGCGTGAAGTTCGTTGAAGTCGCATTCCCGGACGCCCCGGCGGCCCTGGCCAACAAGCAGGTGGACGCGGCGTGGATCCTCGAGCCGTTCCTGTCCAAGGCGGTGGCCGAAGGCGGCAAGGTGGTGTCCTGGAACTTCGTCGAGATGCACCCGGAGCTGGACATCGCCGGCTACTTCACCAAGGCTGAGACCATCCAGGGCAAGGCCGAGCTCACGGAGAAGTTCACCCGCGCCATGAACAAGTCGCTCGAATACGCGCAGGCGAACCCGCAGGAAGTCCGCGACATCGTGGGCACGTACACCAAGATCGACGAGGATGCCCGGGCTGCGATCACTCTGCCGCGGTACCGGGTCGAATTTAACAAGGACGCGTTCAAGACCCTCGGTGACGCCGCCGCCAGCTACGGCACGCTGACCAAAGCTCCGAACGCAGACGAACTGCTCCCGTGAGTTCAAAGACTTCCGCCTCCGGTGTTGCCGCTCCCCACGTGGAGCGGCAGCACCGGCAGGTCCGCAAGGTACCAACAAAACAGCTGCTCGGCGTCGCGGGGATCCTCGGATTCCTGCTCACCTGGGAACTCATTCCCCGGCTCGGGATCATCGATGCAGCCTATTTGCCGCCCGCCAGCGAGGTCATTGCCGCGCTGGTGGTCGATTTTGGCCTGACGGCCTTCTGGGTTGCCGTGGGCGAGACCATGAAGGCCTGGTTCCTGGGCCTCCTGATGGCCGTGGCGGCAGCCGTGCTGCTCGGCTTCATCATCGGCTCCAGCAACTTCCTGCGGAAGGCCACCAACTCCACGATTGAATTCCTGCGCCCGATCCCGTCGGTCGCGCTGATCCCGCTGGCCGTCCTGCTCTTCGGCGTGAAGATCGAGTCCTCCCTGCTGCTGATCGTGTACGCCGCCTTCTGGCAGGTCCTGATCCAGGTGCTCTACGGCGTGGCCGACGTCGATATGGTCGCCAACAATACGGCCAAGACCTACGGCCTGGGCAGGATGGCCCGGATCCGCTACGTCGTCTTTCCCACCGCCCTGCCCTACCTGATGACCGGTGTGCGGCTCGCCGGCGCGGTGGCGCTGGTCCTGGCCATCACGGCGGAACTTGTGATCGGATCCCCGGGGCTCGGCCGCGAAATCGCCCTTGCCCAGTCGGGCGGTGCCATCTCCGGCATGTACGCCCTGGTGCTCGCCACCGGCCTGATCGGCGTGCTGATCAACATGCTGATGCGGTTCATCGAAAAGAAGACCCTGTCCTGGCACTCGTCGGTCCGTTCCGAGGTGGTCGTATGAAGACCTTGAAAAATCTCGGCTACGTGCTGGGCCTGCCGGTGCTGCTGATCCTGATCTGGTGGGCCGCCACCCTGGGTACGGTCAACTTCTTCGTTCCCACGCCCGCCAGCCTGGTCGAAACGTTCGGCGAGGTCTGGTTCGGTGAGCGCTTCTTCACGGATGTGCTGCCCAGCATCGGCCGGCTCACGGTGGGCGTCCTCGCGGCCATCGTGATCGGCGTCGTCGGCGGGGTCCTGATCGGATCGGTCAGATGGCTCCGGGCGCTGCTGGAACCGACGCTGGAGTTCTTCCGCGCCATCCCGCCGCCGGTCCTGGTGCCGGTGCTGATGCTGCTCATGGGCATCACCGACAGCATGAAGGTCGTCGTCATCATCTCCGGCTGTATCTGGCCCGTGCTGCTGAACACGATTGAGGGCGTCCGCGCCGTCGACCCGGTGCTCTCCGACTCCGCCCACACCTACGGCATCGACGGCTGGGCCCGCGTCCGCTACCTGGTGCTGCCGTCCGCCAGCCCGCAGATCATGGCCGGCGTGCGCCAGTCGATGTCCCTCGGGCTGATCCTGATGGTCATCTCCGAAATGTTCGCCTCGTCCTCGGGACTGGGCTTCACCATCGTCCAGTTCCAGCGTTCCTTCTCCATCCCGGAGATGTGGTCCGGCATCGTGGTGCTCGGGCTGCTGGGTGTGGGCATGTCATTCATCTTCCAGTGGGCCGAGCGGAACATCCTGCGCTGGTACCACGGCCAGAAAGAGGTAGAAAATGCAGCCTGACTCAACTCACGCGGCCCCGGAAGCGATGCTCTCCGTCCGCGGGCTGAAGAAGGTGTACCAGAGCGACGGCGGCGATGTGGAGGCCGTGCGGAACCTCACCTTCGACCTGCGCGCGGGGGAACTCGCGTGCCTGGTGGGACCCTCCGGGTCAGGCAAGACCACGCTGCTCAAATGCATCTCCGGGCTGATGGCCCCGACCGAGGGCGAAGTTCTTTTGGACGGCAAGCGGGTCTCCGGTCCGCCGAAGAAGATGGCCGTGGTGTTCCAGGAATACGGACGCTCGCTCTTCCCGTGGATGCGGGTCCGCGACAACGTGGAACTGCCGCTGAAGAACCAGGGTGTCCCGAAGGCCGAACGTGACCGGCTCGTGGATGAGGCCCTCGAGGCTGTGGGCCTGTCGCACGTCCCGCGGTCCTACCCGTGGCAGCTCTCGGGCGGCATGCAGCAGCGCGTGGCGATCGCCCGCGCCATCGCATACCAGCCCGAGGTCCTGCTGATGGATGAGCCGTTCGCGGCCGTGGACGCCCAGACCCGGGCGGACCTGGAGGACCTGATCCGCGCCGTGTGGAAGAAGCTCGGGATCACTATCCTGTTCGTCACCCACGACATCGACGAATCCGTCTACCTCGGCGAGCGGGTCATCATCCTCTCGAGCTCCCCGACAGTGGTGCAGGAAGACATCACCATTGACCTGCCCGAAGAGCGCGACCAGCTGGAGACCCGGTCCCTGCCGCGCTTCACCGAACTCCGCCACCACGTCTATGAGCAGATTCAGCTCGCCAAGAAGGGGCACCGCCCGGCTGCCGCGGGAGGCGCAGGCTCGACGCCGGCAGCCGCCTCGGGCGCGGATCTCGCCTAGCAAGTAACGCCGGTAGCGCCGGCAACAAAACACCCCGCCACGGATGATCCGTGGCGGGGTGTTTTCGTTCGAAGCTGATCAGAACTTGTTGGCTGCCTCAGCGTCGGAGAGCGAAACGGAACCCAGGTTGGCCCGCAGCTTGGCGCCGAGCTCGGCGTCGACGTTGGTCCAGTACTGGATGGCGCGTTCCTTGATCTCGGTGTTCTTCACGCCGCCCACGGCACCGGTGATGGTGTCGAGGAAACGGGCCTTGGCTGCTTCGTCAAAGACGTCGCGGTACAGCGTGCCGGCCTGGCCGAAGTCGCTGTCCTCGGAGTGCAGGGTCGCCGCGGTGCGGACCAGGGCGCCGTCGAACTCCCAGGAACCTTCACCGGCGCGGGCCGGGTCGGCCACGGGGCCGCCGAAGGAGTTCGGGGCGTAGACGGGGGCCGTTGCCGGCTTGTAGCCGTGGCGCAGCGAGCCGTCCTGCGAGTAGTTGTTCACCGGCGAGACCGGGCGGTTGACCGGCAGCTCGGTGTAGTTGGTGCCGACGCGGTAGCGCTGGGCGTCCGGGTAGGAGAACACCCGTGCCGTCAGCATCTTGTCCGGGGAGATGTCGTGGCCCGGAACGACGTTCGCGGGGGACAGTGCAATCTGCTCGATCTCGCCGAAGAAGTTCTCCGGGTTGCGGTTCAGCTCGAAGCGGCCCACCTCGACCAGCGGGTAGTCCGCGTGCGGCCAGACCTTGGTCAGGTCGAACGGGTTGAAACGGTAGGTCTTGGCGTCCTCGTACGGCATGATCTGGACGTGCAGGTCCCAGCTCGGGAAGTTGCCCTCGGCGATGGCCTCGTACAGGTCGCGGCGGTAGTAGTCGGCGTCGGCGCCGGCCAGCTGCTCAGCCTGCTCGTTGGTGATGTTGTGCTCGCCCTGGTTGGAGCGGAAGTGGTACTTGACCCAGAAGCGTTCGCCTTCGGCGTTCGTCCACAGGTAGGTGTGCGAGGAGAAGCCGTGCATCTCGCGCCAGGAGCGGGGCAGGCCGCGGTCGCCCATGAGGTACGTGACCTGGTGGGCTGACTCGGGGGAGAGGGTCCAGAAGTCCCACTGCATGTCGGCATCGCGCAGGCCGGAGCCCGGCAGGCGCTTCTGCGAGTGGATGAAGTCCGGGAACTTGATCCCGTCCTTGATGAAGAACACGGGGGTGTTGTTGCCCACGATGTCCAGGTTGCCCTCAGGGGTGTAGAAACGGGTCGCGAAGCCGCGGACGTCGCGCCAGGTGTCAGGGGAGCCCTGCTCGCCGGCCACGGAGGAGAAACGGGTGGCCGTGCCAACCTGGGCGCCCGGCTGGAAGGCAGCCACGCGGGTGTAGCGGGACACGTCACCGGTGACAGTAAAGGTACCGAACGCGCCGCCGCCCTTGGCGTGCACAATGCGCTCCGGGATCCGCTCGCGGTTGAACTGTGCGAGCTTCTCGACCAGGTACCGGTCGTGCAGCACGGCGGCTCCGTCGGCACCGACAGTCAGCGAGTGCTCGTCGGAAGCGACGGGGGCACCGGTCTGGCTTGTGGTCGCGGTATGCGTGATGGGCGCGGAAAGGTTCGCTGTCATCATTCTCCTTCGTTGTTGCTTATTCTTCTGATGTGGAGGGAAGTTTCTGGGTGCGCTGGCAGTCCTGGCAGATGCCCTGGTACAGCACATCGGCGATCTGGATGGTCATCGGACTGGCGTTCTCGTCCCAGCTCGGCGTCAGGCACGGCGCGTGGCCGACAGCGCATTCGACGTCCTCCACCCGGCCGCAGCTGATGCAGACGGCGTGGTGGTGGTTGTCGCCCACCCGCGTCTCATACAGGGCGGGGGAGTGCGGGGGCTCGAAGCGGCGCAGCATCTGCAGGTCGGTGAGGTCGCCCAGGACCACGTAGACGGACTGCGCCGTCAGCTCGGGCAGATCCCGGCGGGCGGCGGCGAGGATGTGCTCGGCGGGGGAATGCGGGTGATGCTCGACGGCGGTGAGCACGGCCAGCCGCTGCTTGGTCACCCGGCGGCCGTGGGCACGCAGGGCGCCAGCCCATGCTTCGTGAGTGCCCGTCGAATCCGTCATGACCCCATTCAAGCACTTATTATGAACCGATCATAATAAGGCGCGTCTTATTAAGGTTCGTCTCAACAAGGCTCGTCTCAATAAGGCTCGCCTGGGACGCCGGCGCGGCCGGCCGCCGGCGGGCTGCGCGGAGGGCACCAGGTGCACCGGCCAGCCGCTCCGGCGCCACTAGAGTATCCGGGTGGGGAAATATCTGGCGGACATCACGCCCTTGCGCGAGAGTCCGGCGTTCCGCCGCCTGTGGCTGGGATCCGCCGTCGCAGCCCTGGGCAGCCAGCTGACCCTGGTGGCCGTGAGCCTGGAGGTCTACCGGCTCACCCAGGACAGTCTCTACGTCGGCCTGCTGAGCATCTTTGCCCTTGTCCCGCTGGTTTTCGGCGGGCTGCTGGGCGGCTCGATCGCGGACGCCCACGACCGCCGCACAGTGGCTCTGCTGGCCTCTTCGGTGCTGTGGCTGACCACCGCCTGCCTGGCCCTGCAGGCCTGGCTGCAGCTGGGAAATATCTGGGTGCTGTACGTCCTGGTGGCGGTGCAGAGCGGGGCGCAGGCCATCAACCAGCCGGCCCGCAGCGCCATTATCCCGCTGCTGGTCCGCAAGGAGCTCCTGCCTGCTGCCAACGCGCTGAGCATGATCAGCTTCGGCCTCACCCTGACCGCCGGGCCGCTGCTGGCCGGGCTGCTGGTGGCCACGGTCGGCTTCGCCTGGACCTACACGATCGACGTCGCCACCTTCGCCTTCGCCCTGTGGGCGCTGCTGAAGCTGCCCGCCATGCCCCCGGGGGAACATGCGCGGCCCGCGGGGCTGCGGTCCGTCGTCGAGGGCTTCCGTTTCCTGGGCACGCGCCCCAACCTGCGGATGACCTTCATCATTGACCTCGTCGCCATGATCCTCGCCCAGCCCCGGGCGCTGCTGCCCGCGATTGGCGCTGTGATGATCGGCGGAGGCGAAACCACGGTGGGGATCCTGCTGGCCTCCACGGCGGTCGGCGCATTCCTGGCCGGCCTCTTCTCCGGACCGCTCGGGGCGGTGCGGCGGCAGGGGGCCGCCGTTGTCTGGTCCGTCATGGGCTGGGGCGCCTCGATTGCCGGCTTCGGCCTCGTCGTCGTCCTCGCCGGGAGCTCCGGCGCCGGCGGTGTGACGTGGTGGCTGCTGCCGGCGGCCCTGTGCTGCGGGCTGGCCGGGATCGCCGACTCTGTCAGCGCCGTCTTCCGCACCACGATCCTGCAGGCCTCGACGCCGGACCACCTGCGCGGCCGGCTGCAGGGCGTCTTCATTGTGGTGGTGGCAGGCGGGCCCCGGGTGGGGGACATGCTCGCAGGCGGTGGGACTAGAATTCTGAGTGAAGGCTGGGTCCTGCTTCTGGGGGGCCTATTAAGCATCGCGGTGGCCTGGGCCGTGGCGCACTGGCAGTCGGGCTTCCTGAAGTACGACGCGCGGAACCCGGTGCCGTAGCGGGACGTTTTCCGGGTGAGAGTCACCGGTGGGACGACTTCAGGAGGAACAGAGTGCATCGGCATCACAACGGACTGAAGACCGCGGCCCTTTTCGGTGTGCTGTGGGCCGTGCTGCTGGCCCTCGGCGCGCTGATGGCCTCCAGTATGCGCAGCGCCGCCCCGATCTGGATCATGGCCCTGATCGGCGTCGCCACCACGGCCTACGGCTACTGGAACAGTGACAAAATCGCCATCCGGGCCATGCACGCCTACCCCGTGACGGAGGCCGAGGCACCCCAGCTCCACCAGATTGTCCGCGAGCTCTCCGCCACGGCGCAGCAGCCGATGCCGCGGATCTACCTCTCGCCCACGATGGCACCGAACGCGTTCGCGACCGGACGGAACCCGCAAAACGCCGCGGTGTGCTGCACCGAGGGGATCCTCCGGCTGCTCGACGCCCGGGAACTGCGCGGGGTGCTGGGCCATGAGTTGATGCACGTCTACAACCGGGACATTCTGACCTCCTCGGTGGCCGCCGCCGTCGCCGGCGTCATCACCTCGGTGGCGCAGATGTTCCTGATTTTCGGCGGCGGGGACCGGCGCAACGCCAATCCGATCGCTGCGATCGCGATGGCACTGCTGGCACCGTTTGCTGCCTCGCTGATCCGCATGGCCATCTCCCGGACCCGGGAGTTCGACGCCGACGAGGACGGTTCGAAGCTCACCGGGGACCCGCTGGCGCTCGCCTCGGCCCTGCGCAAGATCGAGCAGGGCGTGCAGCTCGCGCCGCTGCCGCAGGACCAGCGGCTGGTCAACGCCTCGCACCTGATGATCGCGAACCCGTTCCGCGGCGGGGGAGCCGCGAAAATGTTCGCGACCCACCCGCCGATGAGCGAGCGGATCGGCCGGCTGGAGCGGATGGCAGGCCGGCCGCTGGGCTAGTTCGCTGGCTGCGGCTGGGCCGCGGACAGGCACCTAGCTGCGGAAGTTCACGAACTGCAGGTCGGCCTCGTCGAAGCCCTTCAGCAGGTTCATGGTTTCCTGCAGGTCGTCACGGGACTTGGAGGTCACCCGGAGCTCGTCGCCCTGGATCTGCGACTTGACGGACTTGGGGCCCTCGTCACGGATGAGCTTGTTGATCTTCTTCGCGAGGTCCTGCGCGATGCCCTCCTTGATGGTGGCCTCGAGCCGGTACTCCTTGCCGGAAGCGTACGGCTCGCCCGTGTCGAGGGACTTCAGGGAGATGCCGCGGCGGATGAGCTTGGACTGCAGCACGTCCAGGACCGCCAGGACACGCTCTTCGGAGTTGGCCTTCATGAGGATCTTCTCGCCGCTGAAATCGACTTCGGCGCCGACTCCCTTGAAGTCGTAACGCTGGACCAGTTCCTTCTGCGCCTGGTTCAGCGCGTTGGCGACTTCCTGCTTGTCGACCTTGCTGACGACGTCGAATGTGGATTCGCCTGCCATGACTGTCCTCCTGGTGGTTGGGGGGCGCCCGGTGACGGGCCGTTGTGTCTGCAATCCAGCCTAGTACGGATGCCCCTGATGTGAAGGCCGGCGGGGCGTTGTCCCCACTGCAGACGCCTTCACCTTCCCGTTCACAGTCCGCTCAAAGCTGACTCAGGGCGGGAATGCAGGTTCCGGCGGCAGAGTTGCAGGAGTTGGTAGCGCCGCTCGAAAGGTACAGCTCATGCAGAACAAGGCCGGCCGGTATGTCATCCGCTCCAAGGCAGCTGCCGCCGGCGGTATCGCCGCCGCCGCGACCTCGGTGGCGGCCGCCTCGCTGGCGGCCTCCATCATCTTCAGCCCGGCCGCGGATGCCTCGTCGCGGCTGGACGGCGTCCACGCCGATCTCGCCCGTGCCGTCCAGCTGAACCAGATCACGGAGGAGCAGGCCGAGAGATTCGAGGCCAAACTTGCCAGCCGCATCCTCGGAGAAGCCTGATATTCCAGGGTTTTTGGGGCCTAAAAGCGCCGATTCGATTCTTCGGCAGAAGTTCTGTAAAGTTGTCTTGCCCGCGGTTACTGGAAGCGGAACGGACTGGAAACAGGCGTTCTGAAGATGGAAGCCGCGAGTGATCTTCTTTTTGAAGTTCGGCAGATTACCCGAGCGGCCAAAGGGGGCTGACTGTAAATCAGCTGGCAACGCCTACGGGGGTTCGAATCCCTCATCTGCCACAGTCCCGGATTCCCGGGAATTTAGACCCGTTCGGATCTCTTCGGAGGTCCGAACGGGTCTTTTTGTTGGGCAGAATGTGGGGGAAGCGTCAGGATCAGGCGCTGAAGGCCCGCGCGTAGGCGGCGCTGACGTCGTCCTTCAGCTTCCGATCCTTCACGACGTCGAAATACAGATCCGACGTGACGGTAATGGTGGATGACCGAGGATCCGGGACACCACAGTAAGCGACAGACCAGGAATTCGTTTCCGTGGGCTGCTCGACGGATCAGGAACGCGATCGGGCCAGCGTAAAGCACCTCTAGAGTCCCCAAGACCCGTTCACCTCCTACGTTCCCGAGGTCCATAACTGCGAAATCCACACCCGTGGAAGCCCC
>DATITT010000465.1:0-5327 GCA_035467435.1 Arthrobacter sp.
GGCCGATGCCCAGCATGATCAGGGGAGCGTTTTCATGGTTCCAGAAGTGTGGTTCGTGTTTTGGTGACATCGGGGGCACCTCACTGTTCGGGGCTTGGACCGGCGGATCTAATGGTCACGCCGCTGGCCACCGGTGCTCCGGTAAGTCGCGGCCGCCGCCGCGTTCGCGGTTACCCCGGTTCGAACAACTATGGGCTCGCCGACTGTGTCCTCGATATGGATCGCCTGTGGAATTTCTGTGCGGAACGGTTGGAGGGCCCCGGGCGGGCACGGAGCGGGGAGTTGTCGTATGCGGCGACACACCTCGCTCACGGTGCTTGGCTCTGGCCGCGTCATCCCGTCGTTGTAGTTCCCGGCTGTTTCCTGCGCTGCAGCCGCCGGTGACCGAGCCAAACCGATGCGACCATGAGGGCCAGCACGTCGGCGAAGCCGAGGATGGAGGCCCAGGGCAGCTCGATGTCTCCGGTGGTGAGGTTGTTGAAGAACGAACCCAATGGAGTGAGCAGGGGCCACAGAACGAGGACGTTGCGAGTCAGGTCGAACGCCACTGCGTAGACGATGCCGAGGCCGAAGAGGAAGACCATGCCTTCGCCGCTCATCCCGTACCCGACGTGGTACGCGGCGTACAGTGCAGCGGCGATTGCTACGCCGGGCGCCCGGCCGAAACTGGCGCTGAGTCGGGTCTGGACGAAACCGCGGAAGAACACCGTCTCGAATGCGCCCACGGTCAAGGACATGACGAGCAGAGGCACCCAACCAGCTGGTTCCGGAAGTGGATACCCGAAGAGCGTGATGGCGAACTGAATGGACGCCAGAATCAAGCCCAGGGCCACCGCCGGCTTCCAGTTGCCAAGCCGCAGTCCCAGGTCGGACAGGGGCCGCCCGCGGCTGACGGTATAGAAGACAGGGCCCGCTATGCCCAAGACCAGCCCTGCACCAAAACAAAGAAACAGGCCCAGGACGTTCGAAACCGTGAAGACGGTAAAGGCCACCCGGAACAGGGCGACGACCGCGATATAGAGGGCCGCCACCACGGCGAGATCCATTTTGTCGACGCCCTCACGCCGCCAGGCTGCGGGGCCGGAGATTACGGCCAGCACGAGCGCCGAAGCGGGCACCACCAGACCGTAGAGCGTCAGGTCCAGGAACGCCAACGAGAACATCGCAGTGACCAGCCACAAGCACCACATCCAGGTGCGCCAGCTGTGGACCTGCGCTTTCATCAGGGCCGTCCTTTCGCATCATCTTCAGTTTGATGCGAATGGGCCCGGGTCGCTAGTCCGTCTGTTCCGCCCCGCCCCGACCCTTCCTCCGGAGCGGCTGGGGCACTATGGTTCTGGGCATGGGGGTGCCAAACACGATGACCATCCGCGCAAAGACAACGGCCGCGGTCGTAGCTGCTGTGGTTTCGACCGGGTTTTTGGCGGGATGTACGGCTCAGCAGCCGGGTTTTGTGACGCCAGGTCCGGGGCCGGGGGCCGGGCCGGTGGTGGAACGCGCCGCCGGCGCCGACGCCCGCGCGGTGTTGGAAGCCTTCAAGGACCGGGGCATGGTGGGCCACCTTGAAGCGCTGCAGCGCGTCGCTGATGACAATGATGGCAACCGCGCGTCCGGTACGTCCGGATATGAGCACTCTGCACGGTACGTCGAGGAGCAGTTGCGCGCCGCGGGGTACACCCCGGTCCGGCAGGAGTTCAGCTACCGGCGCGATGGCGAGCGGGTGAAAACCTTCAACATCCTCGCCGATACGGAGGGCAGCGCCGATAACACCATTGTCGTGGGAGGCCATCTGGACTCCGTGCAGAAGGGCCCGGGAATTAATGACAATGGCAGCGGCGTCGCGGCAGTCCTGGAGACCGCGCGGTGGATGAAGGAGACCGGGATCAAGCCGGCGAACCGGGTCCGGTTCGCGTTCTGGTCCGCCGAAGAGGATGACCTCGATGGTTCCCGGCATTACATCGACGAGCTGAGCGCGGCCGAAGTCCGCAGGACAGCGGTCTACCTGAATGTGGACATCGTGGCCTCGCCGAACGGCGTGAGGTCCTTTCACGACGGCGACGGGTCCGATTTCGGGCACGCCGGCCCGGCCGGCTCCCAAGAGATCGAGGACGTTTTCTTCCGCTATTTCGAGGAGAACTCCCTGCCGGCGGAGACCACGGGCTTTGAGGGCGGATCCGATTACAAACCGTTCGTGAAGGCCGGCATTCCCAGCGGGGGGCTGTTCAGCGGCGACGTAAAATCCAAGACCAAGGCCCAGGTACGAGCCTACGGCGGCGTGACCGGGGAACACCTCGATTCCTGCTACCACAGGGCGTGCGACACCATCAAGAACATCAACCCGGAACTGCTCGAGGAAATGTCCGGCGCCCTCGCCTACGCCACCGTGTCCTTCGCCCTGGCCCGGCAGGACTAGCCGGCACGGTCAAACGGTGTTGTGCCGTTTCAGAGCCCGGGCAGATGCCGTTCCTGGAAGGAGCGGGAGGCGATCCGCCCAGCCCCAGTGCCGCTCGGGCCGCGGCGAGTCCTACTGCGGCAGCGGTTACCGCGCCGGGGCGAAGGGCCGGCAAAAGGTGCCACGGCTCGGGCGGGCGTGCCCTCTGGCGGCACGACGTCGGCAGGCCTCGGGGTGGTCAGCCGTGGGTGGGTTCGCCGGTGATCCGGTGGTCGGCGAGGTTGATGGTTTCGCGGATGAGCCGGACGAGGTGTCCGTCGTGGAGGGAGTAGATGACGTGGCGTCCGTCTTTGCGGGTGTCCACGAGTCCGCTGAGACGCAGTTTGGCCAGGTGCTGGCTGGCCACGGTCCGCGGCACCCCGGCCGCAGCGGTGAGTTCAGTGACGGTTTTCGGGCCGTCGGCCAGCTGCCAGAGCAGGTGCAGGCGGGTCGGTTCGGCGAGCATCCGCAACATGCCGGCGGCGGTTTCCAGCAGTTGCGGTCCCGGAGTGACCGGATGGGCCAGGGACGGAACGTCAGGGGCGGGGACGGGCGCGCTGTCAGGTGGACTGCTCAACGTGCTGCTCCTTCTGTCACCGGTTCCTTGGCTGCTGCGGCGTGGTGCCGTGGCCAGGACAGGAATGCACCTGCACTGCCTATCATCGCAATGATTGTCAGCGCCACGGCAGCCCAGCCCAAACCGGCCATCGCCCCGACCCACCCGGCCAGCGGATAAGTCAGGATGTAGCAGGCGTGGGAGAGGGAGAACTGGGCCGTGAACACGTACGGCCTAGTCTCCTCCGTGGACGCGTCCCGCAACAGGCGCGCAGAGGGGGTGAGGATGGTGGAGTTCGCGGCGCCCAGTACGAACCACAAGCCCAGCAGTAGCCACCACGCGTTGCCCGCGACGCCCACCAGCGGCAGCGCCGCCGCGCCGGCCAGGACGAACGGAATGACGGCGGCGCCGGAAAGCATCACGGCCCGGTCCCCGAACCGGTCCAGGACCCGGGGCGCAGACAGCGCCACGATCATCGATCCGACCCCGAAGCAGGCCAGCGCCAGGGCCAGGTCCGTGTCGGGCCGGTGCAGGACGTCCCGGACGTAGACGACCGTGTTGACCAGGACCAGTGCCGTCGGCGCCGCGACGACGAGGTTCAGGGCGAGCAGGGACCGCAGGCGACGGTTCCGCCAGAAAATCCGGGCACCCAGGGTCGTCCGATGCCACAGTGACGTCTGCGGGGCCACGGAAAAGGTGACCCGCGGCAGGACGGTGATCGCCACCATAAACGCGGAGAAGACGAACCCCGCGACCGTGCCGACGAAGAGGTTGTTATAGCTGACCAGGGTCAGCAGCAGCGCAGCGATGGCCGGACTGACCAGGGCCTCCATGTCATAGGCCAGCCGGGACAGGGACAGTGCCCGCGTGTAGTCCCTCTCATCCTTCAGGATGGTCGGGATCAGGGACTGGAACGCCGGGGTAAACGTCGCCGACGCACTCTGCAGCAGGAAGATCACGACATAGATCTGCCACACATCGCTGATGAACGGCAGGCACAGCGCCATCGCGGCACGGATCAAGTCTGCCCCGATCAGGACCCGTTTCTTGGGCCACCGCGCCACGAGGGCATTGATCACCGGGGCCAGCCCCACATAGGCCAGCATCTTGATTGTCAGCGCGGTACCGAGCACCGCGCCGGCGTTGCTGCCGGCCAGGTCGTAAGCCAGCAGCCCCAGCGCGACGGTGAGCAGTCCGGTGCCGATCAGGGCCACGATCTGCGCGGTGAACAGCCGCCGGTAGGTCACATTCCGCAGTACCAATAACACCAGCCAAACCCCTTAGGTGCATACGTGCATGTCTATGCACTCATCATAGATGAGTGTGATCGTTGGCTGTGCCGACGGTCAGTGTGCCGATATCTACGGACCAACCGTCCTGGGACCCCGGATCGCAACCCTCAGCGCGGGCCAGCAGCGGGTGCCCTCCAAGGAACTCACCAACGAACGGCTGGCCGCCGCCATCATGCAGGCCACTACGACGTCGGACTACGCCCCACGCGCACGCCAACTGGCAGCAGCCCTCGCCACGGAAGGCGGGACCGCGCCGGTCGTAGCAGCGCTCCCCGCCGCTGGGTGATTCCTAGTTCGGAGGGGCGGCCATTTCACTCATCGGTTGCTCCTTAACTGCCCTTATGGCGGCTCAAAAGGGCGCCTATGGAGCAGTCGATGCGTAGCGTTGGGGGTATGACGGAACCCAAGCCACTCCCGCTGCCCCTCCGGACCGAACGGCTGGTGCTGCGCCGCTTCGAGGCCGGGGACCTGGACGCGTACCACGCCTACCATTCGCTGCCCGAGACCGCCCGGTTCCTGCCCGGGGAGGCGAAGAGCTACACGAAGTCCATGGAGTCCGTGGGCAAGTACGCCAACTTCGTCTTCGAGAAGGAGGGCGACTGGATCTGCCTGGCCATCGAGGCCGCGGATAAACCCGGCCTGCTCGGCGAAGTGGTGCTGAAGTGGATGCCTGGTTGCGGCCAGGCCGAGATCGGCTGGAGCCTCGCCCCGGACGCCCGCGGCCGGGGCATCGCCACGGAGGCCGCCGGGGCCCTGCTGCAGCTCGGATTCGGGGAACTCCGCTTCCACCGGATCAACGCCAAGCTCGATGCCCTGAACACGGCCTCCGCGGCGCTGTGCGAACGCCTCGGCATGCGGCTGGAATCCACCCAGGTGGACAAGTGGCACTACAAGGGTCAATGGGCCACCGAAGCCGTCTACGCCCTCATCGAGGACGAATGGAAGTCCCGCCAGCCCGCGTAGGACTTCAACGATTCGTCACAGATGGCCGCTCTGGCCCGTTGCTTCCACCCGCGCGGTCAACCATTCGCCAGAGATGGCCGCTTTG
>DATITT010000466.1:0-2723 GCA_035467435.1 Arthrobacter sp.
CGAGACGTCGAGGGCTGTCCGGCCCAGACCCTTCGCCGCCATCGCGACGGCCTCCACCACGCTGGACGAGGCCCCCTCAAGGTACGGCTCCACGTAACCTGCCAGCCGCGCATGGGCTGCCCGTGAATCCGCGGGAATGTGCCCGCGGTACTTGCCGCTCAGCACCCCGCGCCCCACCGGACCCCACGCCATCAGGCCCAGGCCGGCGTCCTCGATGGCAGGGATGAGTTCAGCCTCCGGGGAGCGGTGCAGCAGGGAGTATTCCGACTGGTTCGCGACCAGCGGGAAGCCCGCGACCGCTGCGGCCTTGGCCGTCTGCCAGCCGTTGAAGTTGGAGACTCCCGCATAGCGGGCACGGCCCGAGCGGACGGCGAATTCAAGCGCGGACAAAGTCTCCTCCAGCGGGACGTTGGGGTCCCAGGCCTGGGCGAACCAGAGGTCCACGTAGTCGGTGCCCAGCCGGGCGAGGCTCGCGTCCAGGCCGGAGAGCATCCCGTTCCGGGACGTGTCGACGTTACGGCGGCCGTCCGACGCCGACAGCCCGGCTTTTGTGGAGATGACCACTTCGGAGCGGGCAACAACGTCGCCCAGCATTCCGCCCAGCATCGCCTCGGCCTGGCCGTCGCTGTAGGACGCGGCCGTGTCGATCAGGGTTCCGCCGCCGTCCATGAAGGTGCGGAGCAGTGCCAAAGCATCCTGCCCGTCGGTTTCCCCGGCCCAGGACATGGTGCCGAGGGAAAGGGAGGACACGCGCAACCCACTGTTGCCGACATATCTCTGCTGCATGTCAGCTAGCTTACGGGGGTTGGGGCGGCTTCATGACGTAGGGTCTATCTACGTGAACTGGTTTGAAGCGGCCTTTTTGGGCCTTGTGCAGGGACTGACAGAATTCCTCCCGATTTCCTCAAGCGCCCATCTGCGGATCGTTGGCTCCTTCCTCCCCAACGCCGCCGATCCCGGGGCCGCCTTTACGGCAATCACCCAACTGGGCACGGAAGCCGCCGTCGTTGTCTATTTCTGGCGCGACATTGTACGGATCGTCACCGCATGGGCCGGATCGCTGACCGGCAAAGTTTCGCGGCAGCACCCTGATGCCAGGATGGGCTGGCTGGTGATCCTGGGCAGCCTGCCGATCATCGTCCTCGGCCTGCTGTTCCAGGACCAGATCGAGTCCGTGCTCCGCAGCCTCTGGGTTGTGGCCACCATGCTGATTGTCTTCGGCATCATCCTCGCCGTCGCCGACGCCATCGGACGCCAGGAACGCGAACTGACCCAGCTGACCTATAAACACGGCATCCTCTTCGGTTTGGCCCAGGCCATGGCCCTGATCCCCGGAGTCTCCCGCTCCGGCGGCACGATCACCGCCGGCCTGCTGATGGGCTACACCCGCGAAGCGGCGGCCCGCTATTCCTTCCTGCTGGCAATCCCTGCGGTGTTCGGCAGCGGCCTGTACCAGCTCTACAAGGTGGTCTCCAAGGACGGCATCACCGGCCCCTACAGCCTCCCGGAAACGGCCCTGGCCACGGCGGTCGCTTTTGTGGTGGGCTACATCATCATCGGCTGGTTCCTGAAGTACGTCTCGACCCACGGCTACCGGCTCTTCGTCTGGTACCGCATCCTCCTGGGCCTGGCCCTGTACCTGGCGCTCGGTTTCAACGTCATCAGCGCCTAGCACTAGGCTTGGGCTGTGAAGTCTTGGATCTCCCGCCCCGTTCCCCAGCTCCCGGGCAGCATGCCTGCGCTCCGCCTCTTCGACACCGCCAAGGGCAGCGTCGTTCCGCTCGGGACAGCAGGCGAGCAATCGATGTACGTCTGCGGCATCACCCCGTATGACGCCACGCACATGGGCCACGCGGCCAGCTACGTCGCGTTCGACCTGCTCAACCGCGCCTGGCGCGATGGCCGCCAGCACGTTTCCTACGTCCAGAACGTCACCGACGTCGATGACCCCCTGCTGGAGCGCGCGACGGCAACCGGCGTGGACTGGCGCGATCTCGCCGCCAGCCAGATCGAGCTCTTCCAGACAGACATGGAAGCCCTCAACGTGCTGGCCCCGGACCATTATGTGGGTGCCGTGGAAACGATTCCCCTGATCGTGCCCGCCATCGAGCGCCTGGTGCAGCGGGGTTTGGCCTACCGGGTCTCCGGCAGCGACGGCGAGCCTGACGGGGACGTCTATTACGACGTCGAAGCGGCCGGCAAGCATTCCGCCGAGGCCACGGACGCCTGGTCCCTCGGCACAGTCTCCGGACTGTCCGACGCCGAGATGCTGCAGCTTTTTGCCGAACGCGGCGGGGATCCCGGCCGGGCCGGCAAACGCCAGGCCCTGGACCCGCTGCTCTGGCGGGTTGCCCGCGAGGGCGAACCGAGCTGGCCCGGCGACGGGCTGGGGGAGGGCCGGCCGGGCTGGCACATCGAATGTACCGTCATCGCCCAGAAGTACCTGCCTGCCCCGTTCACCGTGCAGGGCGGCGGCTCGGACCTGATCTTCCCGCACCACGAAATGGGCGCCGGGCATGCCTACTCCCTGACCGGCGTGCCGCTGGCACAACACTTTGCGCACGCCGGCATGGTCGGACTCGACGGCGAGAAAATGAGCAAGTCCAAGGGCAACCTGGTCCTGGTCTCCAAACTCCGCGCCGCCGGCGAGGAGCCAGCCGCGATCCGGCTGGCCATCCTGGCCCACCACTACCGCAGCGACTGGTCCTGGACCGAGGCCGGGT
>DATITT010000467.1:0-8288 GCA_035467435.1 Arthrobacter sp.
AGCGAGATGCGCTACCGCGCCGCCGCGCTCAACGTAGCCGCGAACCTGGTCGCCGGCCTGGCGGCGGCGGCGCTCGGCCTCGCCGTCACGGGACTGTGACGAGCCTTACTCGGGCGTCCTGACGGCGATTCGGGGACGGTCCCATCCCGTATCGTTGAAGGATGATCACCCGTCGTGTTGCAGCCCAGATCCTCGACATTCCGCTGGAAATGGCCCACCGTCACGGTATCCCGCCCCGGCTGAGCGACGCCGAGCTCGGCGACCTCCTGGACAACCCGCCGGCCTGGCTCGTGCAGTCCAAGGCCAACCGCACCGGCAAGCGCCCCCTCTGGGTGCAGCTGACCTGCGCCGTCTGCGGGTTCTCCGAGGCGGCCCGGCCGAAAAAGTGGTGGCCGGAATTCACCTACGTATGCTGCGCCGACCACGCGCCGTACGAGGTCCCCGAAGTGGCTGCCGGGCTGGTCCGCAGCGAATATGAGGGTGTGGGCAGCCGTTTCGTCGGCATTGTGGACGTTGCGGTGCCCGAGGCGTAGCTTAATATCACGGGGCCATCCCGGCCCCCTGCCGTGAGGGAGCGCCCACATGCCTGACAAAACACCGCACCGGAGCATGGCCAAAAAACCGGTGAAAACCATCAAGGAAAAACGGGCCGAGAAGAAGTCCAAGAACGTCGCGGAAACGCACACGGACCCGGTTGCCCACATCAAGAAGCGCTGAGCACTGACCGCCAGACGGGCAGCCGCTTCCGCCGACAAACGGGCAAGACAAAAGGCCGGAAGCTGACGCTTCCGGCCTTTTGTGTGGAACTTTACGGGGTGGAGCACCGTTTCCGGGGCTCCGATGGTGGAGATGGGGGGAATTGAACCCCCGTCCGATGTCGTGTTGTCAGGGCTTCTCCGGGCGCAGTTTGCGTCGGATTTTCTCGGCCCCAGCCATGCTGCAAACAGCTGGCTGATCCGGGCCCAGTCATCAAAGAGTCCCGTTCACCCCGATGACGGGGGTAAACAGCAGTGGCTATTTAAATGACGCCAGGATCCGGGGCAATAGCAACCTCGGGCTGACGGACTGTCTTACTGCTTAGGCAGCGAGAGCGAAGTCAGTGCGTTTTGATTCGGCACTTATTGGTTTGCAGACAGCGTTTACGAGATAATTCTGCATCCTCGGCCCGCTTCACCTGTCGCGACTAACATCGTCGAAACCGATCATCCCCGTATTTTTTTATCAAACCGTTCGGGTCTGGTGCTGAACCGCTGCTGCGGTTTCCGCGCCGTTCCCTCCCGGACTACCTAGCATAACGCACGTCCCCGCGAAATCATTCCCGCGCGTTTCGGGCGTCGGTTCCTAGCGCCGGTTCCGCTCGCGCATGACGCGCAGGGCCTCGCGCTTGTCCTGCTGCTCGCGCAGGGTCTGGCGCTTGTCGTATTCCTTCTTGCCGCGGGCGACGCCGATCTCCACCTTCGCCCGGCCGTCCACGAAGTACAGCTGGAGCGGGACGATCGTAAAGCCTGATTCGCGGATCTTGTGCGAGATCTTGGTGAGCTCGTCGCGGTGCAGCAGCAGCTTCCGACGGCGGCGCGCGGCATGGTTGGTCCAGCTCCCCTGGTGGTACTCGGGGATATGGATGCCCTCCATCCACAGCTCGTCGTTGTAGAAGGTGCAGAAGCCGTCCACCATGGAGGCGTGGCCCTCGCGGAGGGATTTCACCTCGGTCCCCATAAGCGCGATCCCGGCCTCGTAGGTGTCGAGGATGGTGTAGTCGTGCCGGGCCTTGCGGTTGGTGGCCACTACCTTGCGGCCACTTTCTTTCGGCACGGTAGAACTCCTTGGATCGATGGGTGGGCCCTGCGCCGGAGCGGTGCGGGCTTCCTCCAGTTTACGGCAGAGCCGCCGCTCAGCCGCGGGGCTTCCGCTCCGGGCGGATCAGAGCAGGTTCATCGGGTCCACGGCCCGCCCGTTGAGCCAGGTTTCGAAGTGCGAGTGGCACCCGGTGGAATTGCCGGTGGTTCCCGAATACGCGATCAGCTGTCCCTGGCTGACCTGCTGCCCGGAGGAAACCGTCACACTGGCGTTGTGGTAGTACGTGGTTGTCAGCGAGTTACCCTGGACGACGCCGTGGGAGATCTTCACATTGTTGCCGCCGCCGTCGTTGGCCCAGCCGGCTGAGAACACAGTGCCCGCCGCCGCGGCGTAGACCGGCGTGCCACAGGCCGCGGCAAAGTCAATGCCGGTATGCATGTAGCCGCCCTGGCCGTAGAAGTCGGTGGTGCCCGGCGGGGTGGCGCGCCAGCCGAAGCCGGAACTGATCCGCACGCCGTTGAAGGGGTGCCGCAGCCCGAACGCCGACGGGGGTCCCGGCGGGGCCGGGACGTACGGCGCCGGGGCCTTGGTCTGGCCCGCGGCCCGGGCGGCCGCCGCGGCGGCTGCCTCGGCGGCCTCGGCGATGCGGCGCTGTTCGGCTTCCCATGCCTCACGCAGCTTGCGGTCGCGTTCGACGATATCCGCCGCGACAGCGTCCTGCTGCGCCTTGACCTGGGCGAGCTGGGTCTGGATGCCGGGCTTGGCGGCCTGGAGCTCCGCGTCGAGCCTGGTGGTGTCCGCGATGAGCTGGTCGACCTGGGCCTTCTTTGCCTCGGCGTCGTCACGGGCGGCCTGTTCACGGGCCAGTGCGGCGTCGGCTTTGGCCTTGAGGTCCGTGATTTCGGCCTCCACCGCCTCGAGCCGGGCCTGGGAGTTGACGTTGGTCGCGTTCTGCTGGCTGAGCTTGCCCATCGCGGAGTTCTGGCTGCGCATGGCCTGGTCGGCCAGGTCGATGGTGTCCGTGAGGCTGCCGCCGTTGTTCGAGCCGAAGAACAGCGAAAGGTTGGAGGGCACACCGCCGGACTTATAAGCCTGGGTGGCGATCTGCCCGATCAGCTTCTTGGTGTCGGTGATTTTCTGTTTGTCCGTCTCGAGCTGCTGTGTGATCTTGGCTTTGTTCTGCTGCGCGAGGTCCACGCGCGTGGCGAGGGCCTCGGCCTCCTTGACGGCACTGGCCACGCGGCCCTGGGCCTCCAGGAGGGCCTGCTGCGCGCCGGGGAGCTGGCCCTGGTACAGAACGAGGTCCCCGGCGGCCTGCGCGATCCGGGAGTCCACGAACTCGAGGGAGTGCTGGACCCGGGCCGCCTCCTCGCGGAGAGCGGACTGCTGGTCCTCGAGGGTGTCGGCAAACGCCACCGGGGTCGGGGCGCCCAGGCTCGCCGCCAGGACGAGTGCCAGTGCGGCGCCGACGATGCGGCGGCCGGCCACCGGGAGCCTGGTCGAAACCGGCTGCGGGGCGGGTCGGTGTATCCGTGTCATGGGCTTTCCCTTTTCGTTGCGCACGCTAAACCCTCAAGTATCGCCGGAGGGTCAGGAGAGATGACACTCCTGCCAGCAGGACGCCGAGGCCGATCAGGGCCGGCGCCAGAATCAGCGTCTGCGCTGCGGAGATGAAGGCGGTGTCCGGATATTGCTGGGACAGGTAGCCGCCCAGGAAGAAGTGCGCCACGGCCCACAGCGTTGCCGAGGCCAGCGCCGCGCCGATCACGGCTGCAATCACTCCTTCGAGGATGAACGGCAGCTGAATCACCATCTTCGATGCACCGACCAGGCGCATGATCCCGGTCTCCCGCCGCCGGCTGAAGGCCGAAAGCCGGATCGTGGTGGCGATCAGCAGGATGGCACAGACGATCATCACGCCGGCGACGCTGACGGCCACCAGCGACGCGGCGTTCATGACCGAGAAGAGCCGTTCCAGGAGCTGGCGCTGGTCGATCACGGTTTCGACGCCGGCCTGCGAGGAGAACGTCTCGCTGATGATCTGGTACTTCTCCGGGTTCTTCATGTTGATCCGGAAGGAGGCGGGAAGCTGGTCCGGCGTCACCGAGTCGACAATCGGGGAATTGGAGAACTGTTCCTTGAAGTGCTTGTACGCGTCGTCCTTGGACTCGAACTGGAAGTCGTTGACGTACTGGGCCACCGCGGGCGATTCCAGCAGCTTGCCCAGGTTGTCCTGCTGTTCCGGGGTGGCGGGGCCGGTGGCGCAGCCGGCCGCCGTCGAGCCGTCGCTGCAGAGGAAGATGGCGACCTGGACTTTGTCGTACCAGTAGCCCTTCATCTGGTTGATCTGCAGCTGCAGCATGCCGGCGGCGCCGACGAAGGTCAGGGACACGAACGTCACCAGAATGACCGAGACCACCATGGAGACGTTGCGGCGCAGGCCGCTGCCGATCTCGGCGAGGATGAATTGGAGCCTCACAGCTGCTCCTCCCCTGCGGCGCGGGCCTGGGTGCCAGCGGCAGCGGCAACGGGCTGGGGTTCCCGCCCGCTGGCATCACGCAGGCGGCGTGACTGCCCCACGACCGGAATCATGGAGGTGTAGAGGGCTTTGGCCTCGTCCCGGATGACGACGCCGTTGCGGAGTTCAACAACGCGTTTGCGCATTTCGTTGACGATGTCGTCGTCGTGCGTGGCCATGACGACGGTGGTGCCGTTCTGGTTGATCTTGTCCAGCACCCCCATGATGCCCATCGAGGTGGTGGGGTCCAGGTTGCCGGTGGGCTCATCGGCCAGCAGGATGCCCGGCCGGTTCACGACGGCGCGGGCGATCGCCACGCGCTGCTGCTCACCGCCGGAGAGTTCGTGCGGAAGGCGGTTTTCCTTGCCTTCGAGGCCGACGGTCTTGAGGACCTCGGGAACGGTGTCGCGGATGATGCTGCGGCTCTTGCCGATGACCTGCATGGCGAAGGCGACGTTGGCGAACACGGTCTTCTGCGGCAGCAGGCGGAAATCCTGGAACACGACGCCGATCCCGCGGCGGAGCCGGGGCACGCGCCAGCTGGAGATGTTCGCTACGTTCTGGCCGGCCACGTAGACGGCGCCGGAGGAAGCGCGGTCCTCTTTGAGGACAAGGCGCAGGAAGGTGGACTTGCCGGACCCGGAGGCCCCGACAAGGAAGGCGAATTCGCCGCGGTCGATCTCAAGGTTGATCGAATCCAGCGCGGGTCGCGCATTCTGGTCATAGACCTTGGTGACATTTTCGAAACGGATCATGGCCCTAAGTACCCTGCAGGACGTGGACGGGTACTGCCCTGTTCTGCTGCCGGCGCGCGGGCTTTCTAGTGGGGGAAGTAGAGCTCCGGCTTCTCGACTATACGCACGGGCCCTGGCGGATTGGCCTGAGTGCGCGGGCGTGTCGCAGGAATAGACTGGAGGGGACAGTGTGACGCAGGATACAGTAGGGGCGCGCCGGGACCGCCGGGGCCGCTTTGCCGCCGGCGGGTCAGCCGCCCGCGGGTGCCTGTCCGCGCGGGTGCCCGTCCGCGGGCTGACTTGTCGGCGGGCTACTTGTCAGCGTTCCGGTTATCGGTCCGCCAGCGGATGCCGGCGTCGATGAAGTCGTCGATCTCGCCGTCGAACACGGCCGAGGTGTTGCCGACCTCGTGATCGGTGCGGAGGTCCTTGACCATCTGGTACGGGTTCAGGACGTAGGAGCGCATCTGGTCTCCCCACGAGGCCTTGACGTCGCCGGCGAACGCCTTCTTCTCCGCGTCCTCCTGCTCCTTCTTCAGCAGCAGCAGCCGGGACTGCAGCACGCGCAGGGCCGCCGCGCGGTTCTGCAGCTGGGACTTCTCGTTCTGCATGGACACGACGGTGCCGGTGGGGATGTGGGTCAGGCGCACGGCGGAGTCCGTCGTGTTGACGGACTGGCCGCCCGGGCCGGAGGAACGGAAGACGTCGACGCGGATCTCGTTGTCCGGGATGTCAATGGAGTCCGTCTGCTCGATCAGCGGGATGACCTCGACGGCGGCGAACGAGGTCTGGCGGCGGCCCTGGTTGTCGAAGGGGCTGATCCGGACCAGGCGGTGCGTGCCGGCCTCGACGCTGAGCGTGCCGTAGGCGTAGGGGGCCTTGACCTCGAAGGTGGCGGACTTGAGCCCGGCTTCTTCGGCGTAGGAGGTGTCCATGATGGTGGTCGGGTAGCCGTGGCGTTCGGCCCAGCGCAGGTACATCCGGAGCAGCATTTCGGCGAAGTCCGCGGCGTCCACGCCGCCGGCGCCGGCGCGGATGGTGACGACGGCTTCACGCTCGTCGAATTCGCCGGACAGCAGGGTCACGACCTCGAGGTCCTTCAGTGCCTTGCGGATCGATTCCAGCTCGACGGCGGCCTCGCCCATGGAGTCGGCGTCGTCCTCGTCCTGGCCAAGCTCCACGAGGACCTCGAGATCGTCGATCCGCGAGGTGAGGGAGTCGAGACGGGCCAGTTCAGACTGGCGGTGCGAGAGCCTCGAGGTGATGATCTGGGCGGCCGCGGGATCGTCCCACAGATTGGGTTCGCCGGCCCGTTCGCTCAGTTCGGCGATGTCTTCCTTCAGCGCCTCGACATTCGAAACGTTCTCGATGGAGGCGTAGGTGGCGCGCAGGGCGCGGATTTCTGCGGGAAAATCAATGTTTGCCATGGTTTTTTAAGCCTACGCTATCCGTGCGGGCCGCCCTGACTGGGTCTCGGGCCTGTCCGGGCGGACGGTGGGGGCCCCGCGCGGGCAGCTAGCGCGTGAGCCGGGAACGCGCCGTCGAACTCGCTTCGATCCTGATGCCGTCGGGGACCAGGAAGTTGACCACCGGCGGGTGGACGGCGGCGCTGAGTACCACCACCGCGGTGGAACCGTCCGGGCTGCCCGTTCCCGGCCCGACGGCGAGACCGCTGAAGCGGGCCGTGGCACTGCTGCGGTCCAGGAACTCGACGGCTGCGCTCCGCACACGGGCTCCGGTCAGGATGGCGGTCGGGCTGCCGCCGCCCGTTTCGAGCTGTCCAAGGGTGAAGCTGTCCGCTGCGGCCACCGAGGCGCCATCGGCCAGCGACAGGAGCTTCTTGTGCTCGAGGTAGACGCTGGAGGCGCCGATGACCACGGTCGCGAGCAGCAGGGCGAGCAGCACGAAGCCGATGATCAGCACCATCAGCTGCCCGTCGTCGCTGCCCTGGACCCGGCCTGGCGGATCCGTTTCCGGTTCCTGCTGCGGGCGCACGGCACGCTGCTTCCGGGGACGGTTCATCGGAAGCGGCCCACCAGTTGTGTGGCGGAGGCGCTCAGCTGCCCGGCGTTCAGGTCCAATACCTCGCTGAACGGGACGAACGGCAGCGGCACTGTCAGATGGACGGTGACTGTCACGGCCGAACCGGCAGCCAGGCAGTCCGCGGGGGCGCAACTGGTTTCTACCCGGCTATTCGCCGCGGAGAGCCCATGATCGGCGAGCGCCAGCAGGACGGCCTGCTCGGCGGCAGCACGGCCGACGGCGGCATCCTCCTGGGCAACGAAGACCTTCGCGGCCTGGTCCGCGGCGCCGACGACCGCGAAGGAGCCGCCCTGGAGCTGGCCCATCGTGACGATGAAGTAGACCAGCGGCACCATCAGCAGCAGCGACAGGAACGTGAACTCGACGATAGCGCTTCCCCGCTCTGCATCGTCCGGGACGCGGGCGTCCACCGTCGCGGTCTCTCCCCCGGGCCCACGGTCCGGCGCGCCAGGGCTTGCCGGCGCGTCAGGGCTTGCCGGCGCGTCAGGGCTGGATGGCTGCATGCCCCTTCACCTCCAGGACTGCCCGGGGACCGATCAGCCCGATCACGGGCAACGGCGCGCGGACCGTGACTTCCAAGGTCCGGATGCCCTGGTACGTGGCTTCGCTCGTGGTCACATCCTGGGCGAACTCAGGGTTGAGGGCGACGCCAATCAGCTGGGCAGTCCGTTCCTTGGCATCGACGGCGCTGCGGTCCGCGAGGGTGCCGTACCTGGCGCCCGACGCCGCGGCGTCGGTCAGCGTGTTCCGGACGTGCAGGACGAGGGTGAGCTGGACGATGGCGAGGAAGAACAGCGTCAGGAGCCCGCCCACGAGGACGAAGTCCACCACCGCCGAACCTCGTTCGTCAGATTTGCCCCAGGCGGCGCCGGGCAGGCGCACGTATTACTGCCCGACCTTGTCCATGGCCTGGTTGAACAATCCCTCCAGGGCCGGTCCGGCGAGCGCGAGAAGTGCAGCGACGAGGACGGCAGACATCAAGGTGATCATCACCCAGCCGGGCACATCGCCCCGCTCGCGGGGATCACCGGGAATTTCAGGCTTCCGGACAAGGCCCGAATGCGTCCTGGCAAGCCCGGACGCCAGGCTGATGGTGCAGAGCAACAACGCCACGCGGTTCATGATCTGTTTCACGTTCTCCCCCTCTGGTTGGTCCTTCGTTTCGTTTTCCTGCGGCTTCCCTGCTGTTCCTTTTA
>DATITT010000468.1:0-12933 GCA_035467435.1 Arthrobacter sp.
AGGGGTGCGAACTGCGCCCGCGGGAAGAACTCCGGGGCACCATCACTGTTCCGGCGGGCACGCAGGGGTGCCGTGCTGATGCTCTCCACTCCGCCGGCCAGGTACACACCGCCACCGCCGGCGGCCACGAGGCGGGCGGCGAGGGCAATCGCGTCGAGCCCGGACCCGCATTGCCGGTCCACCGTGAGGCCGGGGACGCTGACCGGCAGGCCTGCCTCGAGGGCCGCGAGCCGGGCCACGTTCCCGCCCCCGCCGACGGCGTTGCCGATCACCACATCCGACACCGACGCCGGGTCCACGCCGGTGTCGGTGAGCAGGCGCCGGAGCACGGGGGCCAGCAGTTCATGGGCCGGCAAGGTCTTCAGGGCGCCGTCGGCGCGGCAGATCGGGGTGCGCCCGGCGGCGATGATGACCGGCTGACGGTCGTCGGGAAGGATCCGTGAAAGATGCTCAGCCAAGGCGCCGGATCCGGGGGTCGTTGCGGGCAATCCAGTCGGTCAGCAGCTCCCGGCTGAGCTTGCCGCGGTCCGTGACGGGAAGTTCGGCCAGGGCGAAGTATTCCAGCGGCCGCTTGTTGCGGGACAGCACGTCCTCGATGCCCGTCTTGAGCTGCGTGGCGGTCACCCCGCCATGCGAGGGAACAATGCCGGCGACGACCTTCTGGCCCCGCAGCCCGTCCGCGACGCCTGCGGCCACGGCGGCGGCCACACCGGGAACCGAGGCCAACGCCAGCTCGACCTCATGCGGGTAGACGTTCGTGCCGGCGGTGATGATCATGTCCGAGCGGCGGCCCAGTATGTGCAGAGTCCCGCCGTCGAGGTAGCCCTGGTCCCCCACGGTGTGCCAGCCGTCGAAGCTCTGCAGGGCCTGGCCGTCGTCGCCCCAGAGGTAGCCG
This sequence comes from Arthrobacter sp., assembly GCA_035467435.1. Lineage (GTDB taxonomy): Bacteria > Actinomycetota > Actinomycetes > Actinomycetales > Micrococcaceae > Arthrobacter. Next base: position 896 of record DATITT010000468.1, read on the forward strand.
TCGCTGACCATGCCGCTGCGGACGCAGATGTTGCCGTCAGTGCCGTCCGGCAGCTGGGCTCCGCCGTCGTCGAGGATGCGGATCTCGACGCCGGAAAACGGCTTGCCGATCCCGGTGCCGCGCTGCTCGGGCTGCCGGCCGGGCGGGAGCCCCGCGCCGGAGACGAAGCTCAGCTCCGAGGCGCCGTAGTACTCGAAGATGGTCGCGTTCGGTGCCCAGCGGCGGGCTGCTTCCAGGGTCCTGGCGTCCAGTTTTGAGCCGGCGCAGATGATGCTCCGGATACCTGAGGCGTCGACGCCGCCGCTCAGCCCCCGTTCGCTGAGGATCCGCAGCATCGTGGGGACAAGGACCAGCCGGGTGATTCCGTCATGACTGACGGCGGCGTGGGCGTCGCCGACGTCGAACCGGGCGAGGGTGTGGAACTCCGAGCCCGCGTACAGGCACTCGGCCAGCGCATAGAGGTTCAGGCTGGCGGCGAGGGGCCCGGGCGCCAGGGTTTTGTCGTCCGCGCGCAGGCCAAAGAATTCAACGGACGCGTCGAAGGACAACTGCCAGGACCGGCGCGAGCGGCTGAAGGCCTTGGGGACAGAGGTGGTACCGGAGGTCAGGCCGATCAGGAACGGCGTGTCCGGGAGCCCGTCGACGAGTTCCGGTCCGTCAATGAGGTCCGTCACAGACGCGGCACCCGCCGCGGCCCCGACCGTGGCGCGGATCCGGTCCCTGACGCCGTCCTGCAGCTGCCGAGGCCACGACGGGTCCAGCACGGCGCATTGCCGCTCCCCCGCGACGGCGGCCGCGAACGCTGCGGCGAAGTGCAGCGAGTTCTCTTCGGCCAGCACGGTCACTCCGGGCGTGACCGGCACCAGGCCCGCGGCCGTGTGCCGCAGGTCTTCCCAGCTCAGGCGCTGCCCGGCCACGACGACGGCGGTCCCGTCGGGGCGGTCATCGGCCCAGCGCTGGAGTCTGTTGAGGAAAGGCATCAGAGCAACTTTAACGGCCGGGGGCGGCCCGAAGGCAGGCAGGCGATATTGTGACAGCATGAGTTTCAATGACGACGTCCAGCTGGACCCCTCGCAGGTCCAGGACCGGCGCGGCATGGGCCGCGGCGGAAAAGTCGGGATCGGCCTCGGCGGCGGCATCATCCTGCTGATCGCGTCCCTGCTCGGCATCAATCCGAGCCTGCTGGAAGGCCTGGGCGGCTCCACGCAGGATTCCGGATCGCAGAGCCAGAGCACCGCCCCGGCCTGCGAAACCGGCGCCGACGCCGATGCCCGGCTCGACTGCCGCATCACCGGCACGGTGAACAGCCTGAACGCCTTCTGGCCCGCCTACCTCGCCCAGTACGACAGGCAATACCCGCAGCCGGGCGCGGTGATTTTCGAAGGCGCCACCAACACCGGGTGCGGCGCGGCGACCTCCGACGTGGGCCCGTTCTACTGCCCCGCTGACTCCACGGCGTACTTCGACCCGGGCTTCTTCCAGGAGCTCGTGGACCGCTTCGGCTCCTCCGGCGGACCGCTGGCGCAGGAGTATGTGGTGGCCCACGAATTCGGGCACCACATCCAGAACGTGCTCGGGAACCTGGACCGCGCCCAGCAGGACCCGCAGGGACCGGAATCCGGTGCCGTCCGCGTGGAGCTGCAGGCTGACTGCTACGCCGGCCTGTGGGTCCGCTACGCCACGACCCAGGAGGACCCCCGGACCGGGCTGCCGTTCCTGGAGCCGCTGACGGAACGGGACCTGCAGGATGCCCTGTCCGCCGCCTCGGCCGTCGGCGATGACCGGATCCAGCAGGCCGCGACCGGCCGGGTGTCCCCGGAGGCCTGGACCCACGGCTCCAGCGCCCAGCGCCAGAAATGGTTCTACCAGGGATACAAGACCGGCGACATCAACCAGTGCGACACCTTCGGCGTCGCCACCCCGTAACCCCGTCTGCTGCTCCACAACTGCCGTTATGGGCCGGCTAAAGGGCGGTTACGGAGCACTCGATGGAACGACGACGGCGGGCCCACCTTGGGAAGGTGGGCCCGCCGTCGTTTTACCGCGGGGAGGCGGTGGGGATTTAGATGTTGAAGCCGAGCGCGCGCATCTGGTCGCGGCCGTCCTCGGTGATCCGTTCCGGACCCCACGGCGGCATCCATACCCAGTTGAGACGCCATTCGTCGACGACCTCGTCCAGGGCCTTGCCGACCTGCTCCTCGATCACGTCGGTGAGCGGGCAGGCGGCCGTGGTGAGCGTCATGTCGATCAGCAGGGCGCCGTCGTCGTCCGAATACTTGAGGCCGTAGAGCAGCCCCAGGTCAACGATGTTCACGCCCAGTTCAGGGTCGATCACATCCTTGAGGGCTTCTTCGACATCCTCGAGGCTCGTACGGGCCACATTGAGTTCGGTCATTGCCAAGTCCTAACTAGGCCTGTGCTGCAGCGGACGCGGCAGCAATGGTGGCTGCCCCGGCGCCGGTGGCGTAGCGGTCGTAGCCTTCTTCTTCCAGGCGGTCGGCCAGCTCCGGGCCGCCCTCTTCCACAACCTGGCCATCAACGAACACGTGCACGAACTCGGGCTTGATGTAGCGCAGGATCCGTGTGTAGTGCGTGATGAGCAGGGTGCCCATGTTGCCCTCGGAGTGGGCGCGGTTGACGCCCTCGGAGACAACCTTGAGTGCGTCGACGTCCAGGCCGGAGTCGGTCTCGTCCAGGATCGCGAACTTCGGCTTGAACAGCTCCAGCTGCAGGATCTCGACGCGCTTCTTCTCGCCGCCGGAGAAGCCCTCGTTGACGTTGCGCTGGGTGAAGTCGGCGTCGATGCGCAGCTGCGCCATGGCGGCCTTGACGTCCTTGGTCCAGGTCCGCAGCTTGGGCGCTTCGCCGTCGATGGCCGTCTTGGCCGTCCGCAGGAAGTTCGTCATGCTGACGCCGGGAACCTCAACGGGGTACTGCATGGCCAGGAACAGGCCGGCGCGGGCGCGCTCGTCCACGCTCATCGCCAGGACGTCTTCGCCATCCAGCGTGATGGTGCCGGAGGTGACGTTGTAGCGCGGGTGACCGGCGATCGTGGACGCCAGGGTGGACTTGCCGGAACCGTTCGGACCCATGATGGCGTGGGTTTCGCCGGTCCGGATTCTCAGGCTGACGCCCTTCAGGATTTCCTTCGTGCCCTGCTCGGTGTCAATGCTGACGTGCAGGTCCTTGATCTCAAGAGTGGACATGTGTCTTGTTCTCCTCTGCACCGTGCCCTCGGGCACTGTGCGGTTTCTTGTCGATAAGTTCTGTTGTGCGGGTTGCCGGCTGCGGGCAGCTAGCTGAAGTTCGGGGCCTCGGCGCCGTTCAGGACGTTGGTGAAGTCCACGTAGACCTCGTCATCCAGGACGGTCACGGCAAAGACGGGCACAGGATCATAGGCCGGCAGCTGGAGCGGTTCGCCGCTGCGCAGGTCGAACTGGGAGCCGTGGCCCCAGCACTCGATCTTGCAGCCTTCCACCTCACCTTCGGAGAGGGAGATGTCCGCGTGCGAGCAGGTGTCACCGATGGCGTGGATCTCGCCCATCGAGTCCTTCACGATCGCGACAGGGTAGTCGTCGACCAGGATCCGCAGCGCCTGCTTGAGTTGGATCTCACTGGCGTTGCAGACGAGCTCGCCTCTTGGCTGTTCAGTCATTGATCGTTTCCGTGTTCTCCAGTGCTGCGCACTAGTTGTCCGTTGCCGCGAGTTCGCGCTCGACGGCGTCCGTGAGGCGCTCCTCGATGGCGGGAACCTTGATCTGCTGGATGATCTCGTTCAGGAAGCCGCGGACCACCAGACGGCGGGCCACCTCTTCCGGAATGCCGCGGGCCATCAGGTAGAACAGGTGCTCGTCGTCGAACCGTCCGGTGGCGCTGGCGTGGCCGGCGCCGGCGATCAGGCCGGTCTCGATTTCCAGGTTCGGCACGGAGTCGGCGCGGGCACCGTCGGTGAGGACCAGGTTGCGGTTGGCCTCGTAGGTGTCGGTGCCTTCTGCTTCCTTGCGGATCAGGACGTCACCCACCCAGACGGTGTGCGCGTTGCGGCCCTGCAGGGCGCCCTTGTACAGGACGTTGGACTTGCAGTTCGCGACGGCGTGGTCCACGAAGAGGCGCTGCTCGAGGTGCTGGCCGGCGTCGGCGAAATACAGGCCGAACAGTTCCACTTCGGCGCCCGGTGCGGTGAAGCGAGCCGACGGCGTGACACGCACGAGGTCGCCGCCGAGGCTGACAACGATGTGCTTGAACTTGGCGTCGCGGCCGAGCTTCGCCTGCTGGGAGGACGCGTGCACGGCGTCGTCGTTCCATTCCTGGAGCGAGATGACGGTGAGCTGCGCGCCGTCCTCAACGAGGATCTCGATGTTTTCCGAGACGACCGCGGTGCCCTGGTGGTCCAGGACCACGACGGACTTGGAGAACTTCTCCGCGATGATCACCACATGCTGGGCGGAGGCTTCGGTGCCCTGGCCGGTCAGCAGGACGCTGACCTCGCCGTCGACCTGGACCTCGGCCGGAACCGTGATGACGGTGGCTTCGGTGAAGTTCTCCCAGGCGTTCGCTGAGACGCGGTCCTCGGGGATTGCTGCCGAGCCGATCCGGCGGTCGTTCCGGCCGACGGTTTCAACGGTGACGCTGTCCGGGGCGGTGACGCTCACGGACGGTGCGGCCCCGTTGAGGACCTCGGTGTGCAGGCCGCGGAGGCGCTTGAGCGGCGTGAAGCGCCAGTCCTCCTCCATACCGGTCAGTGGCTTGAAGTCCGCCAGCTTGTAGGAGGTCAGGCGTCCGGCGCGTGAGCTGTCCGGAACACCGGCGCCGCCGCCGTGCGAGTGCCGCTTGACGGCCTCGCCGGCGAGCGGTGACTTGGACGCCGCGGCGTTCAGCGGTGACAGGCTTTCGCCTTCCTCGGTGAAGCCGTTGATGAACGGCTTGGCTGAGGGCGCGCCGATGCGGGCCTTTTCAGTAGTGATGTCAGTCATTAACCGACCGATCCTTCCATCTGCAGTTCAATCAGGCGGTTCAGCTCGAGGGCGTATTCCATCGGCAGCTCACGGGCAATCGGTTCGATGAAGCCGCGGACGATCATCGCCATGGCCTCGTCTTCGCGCATGCCGCGGGACATCAGGTAGAACAGCTGCTCTTCGCTGACCCGCGAGACCGTGGCCTCGTGCCCCATCGTGACGTCATCCTCGCGGATGTCGATGTACGGGTACGTGTCCGACCGGCTGATGGTGTCGACCAGGAGCGCGTCGCAGCGGACCGTGTTGGCCGAGTGCTTGGCACCTTCGCGGACCTGGACCAGGCCGCGGTAGGCGGCGCGGCCGCCGCCGCGTGCTACGGACTTGGAAACGATCGAGCTCTTGGTGTTCGGCGCGATGTGGACCATCTTGGAGCCGGTGTCCTGGTGCTGGCCTTCGCCCGCGAACGCGATGGACAGGGTCTCGCCCTTGGCACCCTCGCCGACGAGGTAGACGGCCGGGTACTTCATGGTGACCTTGGAGCCGATGTTGCCATCGATCCACTCCATCGTGGCGCCCTCTTCGCAGATGGCGCGCTTGGTGACCAGGTTGTACACGTTGGTGGACCAGTTCTGGATGGTCGTGTAGCGGACGCGGGCGCCCTTCTTCACGACGATTTCCACCACGGCGGAGTGCAGCGAATCCGAGGTGTAGATCGGCGCGGTGCAGCCTTCGATGTAGTGGACGTAGGAGTCCTCGTCCGCGATGATCAGCGTGCGCTCGAACTGGCCCATGTTCTCGGTGTTGATGCGGAAGTAGGCCTGCAGGGGAATGTCCACGTGCACGCCCTTGGGGACGTATACGAAGGAACCTCCGGACCAGACGGATGTGTTCAGCGAGGCGAACTTGTTGTCGCCCACCGGGATGATGGTGCCGAAGTACTCCTGGAAGATCTCGGGGTGCTCGCGCAGCGCGGTGTCCGTGTCCAGGAAGATGACGCCCTGCTGTTCCAGGTCCTCGCGGATCTGGTGGTAGACGACCTCGGACTCGTACTGCGCGGCGACACCGGAAACGAGGCGGCTGCGCTCGGCTTCCGGGATGCCCAGCTTCTCGTAGGTGTTCCGGATGTCCTCGGGGAGGTCTTCCCAGGTGTTGGCCTGCTTCTCCGTGGACCGCACGAAGTACTTGATGTTGTCGAAGTCGATGCCGGAGAGGTCAGCGCCCCAGGTCGGCATCGGCTTGCGGTCGAAGTACTTCAGACCCTTGAGGCGCAGGTCCAGCATCCACTGCGGCTCGTTCTTCTTGGCCGAAATGTCGCGGACGACTTCCTCGTTGATGCCGCGGCGGGCATTGGCTCCGACATCGTTCTTGTCGGACCAGCCGTACTCATAGGTTCCGATTCCGTGGAGCTCGGGATTCTTTTCCAGAATCTCCGAAATCACAGTGGATTCAGCAACCTTTTTCTCTGATAGTTGGTCCGTCATCACGGCCTTTCTTGCAGATGGTTGGATACTTCGTCCAGGCTGCCCGGGGTGGTTGCGGGGCTTTGGGGCCCCCTGGCCGCCGGACGGCCTGTAGGGATGTGGGTGGTGCAGACGTGCCCGCCGCGTGCCAGCGTGGAGAGCCGGCGGACGTCGACGCCGACCAGGCGGGAGAACACGTCGGTCTCGACGTCGCAGAACACCGGGAACTGCGCGGCCAGTTGCTGGATGGGGCAGTGTCCCTGGCAGAGCTGGACGCTGGAGAGCGCCGCCGGCAGGGGCGCCTTCGCCTGGATCGACGTGGTGGAGGCCACGAACCCGTCGCGGCTCAGCGCCTCGGACAGCGCCTGGGCCCGGGCAGTGATGTCCGGGCCGGCGGCGTCGACTTCCGGCGCGTAGCGCCGTTCCATCTCGCCGAAGCGTTCGACGGCGAACTGCCGGACGGCGTCGGGTCCGGCCATTTCGCCGAGGCGCTGCAGGGCCAGGGTGGCGATGTCCAGGTAGTCGTTGCCGAGCGTGGACTGGCCCTGGGAACTAAGGACATAGCGGCGGGCCGGGCGTCCTGCCCCGGCGCCGGCGCGGGTTGCCCGCTTGACCTCAATGACGCCGTTGCGCGAGAGGTGGTCCAGGTGCCGCCTGACCGCGGCGGGCGTGAACCCGAGCAGGTCGCCGAGTTCGGCGGCGCTGATGGGACCGTGTTCCAGGACTGCGTTCAGCACGCGGTCCCGGGTGCGCTCTTCGGCGTCGACCGCCGGGAAGGCGGTGGCGGCCGGTGCCGCCGGGGATCCCGCTGCCACGGCCCGTGCCGCCCCGGCCGGGGCGGCTGACGCCGCACGCGGGCGGGCACGCCCGGCGGACGCGACGGAAGTAGAAGGCCTCATGGAATACACAACACAATCATGTCGTAATTTAGTCCCCCGGACCAGTAAGGCATGGCTATCCTCCGTCCCCCGGCGGGAGTGGCAGTCCGGAACGGGACGTACTACATCCCGTAGAATGCTGTGGTGCGATCCCCCGAATCCCCCGTCCTGTCCATCAGCGGGCTAGTCAAGGATGTTGGTCCACTGCCCACCCTCGACGGCAAAATGCTGCGGGTGGTCAGCGGCCTTTCCCTCGTCGCCGAACGCGGACAGGTCACGGCCCTGCTGGGAGCCAACGGCGCGGGCAAGACCACCACCATCGAATGCGCCCAGGGACTGCAGAAACGCACCCACGGCAGCATCAGCCTCCTCGGTGAGGACCCGGACACCGCGGGGGCCGGGTTGCGTGCCCGCGTCGGGGTGATGCTGCAGGATGGCGGACTGCCGCCGTCGGCCCGTCCGATTCCCCTGCTCAGGCATATTGCCGGGATGTACCAGGACCCGTGGCCGGTCGGTGAGCTCATCGGGCGCCTGGGCATTGACACCTTCAGCCGGACCTCCGTGCGGCGGCTCTCCGGCGGGCAGAAGCAGCGGCTCGCGCTCGCAGCCGCGCTCGTGGGCAATCCCGAGGTGCTCTTCCTGGATGAGCCAAGCGCCGGCCTGGACCCGCAGTCGAGACAGCTCGTGTTCGAGCTCATTTCCGAACTCCGGAACCGCGGGATGGGGATCGTCCTGACCACCCACCTCATGGACGACGCCCAGCGGCTCGCCGACTACGTCTACATCATCGACGCCGGCCGCAACGTCGCCGAGGGGACGGTCGCGCAGCTCCTGCAGCACCCCCTGCCGCCCGAGGCCGGAGAGCAGCACATCCGCACCCTGCTGTTCGAAACAGACCCCGGACTGGATTTCACCGGTGTGCTGCCCGACGGCGTCGACGTCACCGAAGCGCGGGCCGGCAGCTACGCCGCCACCGGCGCGCTGACCGCTGCGGACCTCGCGGCGATCACCGCGTGGTGGGCCGCGCGGGGCCTTATGCCCCGCTCGCTGAGCCTTGAAGCCCGCAGCCTTGAGGACGTCTTCCTTGACATCTCCGGAAGGGAGATCCGATGACCCGCGACAGTGCCGCACTGGGGAGCGCGCCGCCGGGCAGCGCCGCGCCGGTCCGCCCGCTCGGGAGCGCACCGGCCCCGCTGCTGCGGCGCATCGTGCTGCAGGGCAAGTATGAGACAGTCACCATGCTCCGGAACGGCGAGCAGCTGATCCTCGCGGTCGTGCTGCCGCTGCTGGCCATGGTGGGCCTGACGGTCACGCCCCTGCTGGACGGGTTCGGCGCAAGCCGGATCAATGTTGCCGTGCCGGGCATCCTGGCGCTGTGCGCCATGTCCACCGCATTCACCGGCCAGGGCATCTCCACCGGGTTCGACCGCCGCTATGGGGTCCTGCGTTTCCTGTCCACCACTCCGCTGGGACGGACCGGGCTGATCGCCGGAAAAGTCCTCGCGGTCCTCGCGGTCCTGGCGCTGCAGGTGGTCGTGGTCACCGCTGTTGCCCTGTTGCTGGGCTGGCGGCCGGATCCGCTGGGCTGGGCCCCGGGGCTGGCGCTGCTGGTGCTCGGAGCCGCGGCTTTCACCGCGCTGGGACTGCTGGTCGCGGGGACTGTCCGGCCGGAGGCGACCCTCGCGATCACCAACCTGCTGTGGATCCTGCTGGGTGCCCTCGGCGGGATCGTGATCCCGGCCGAACGGCTGCCCGCCCTGCTGGAGTCAATCGTGCAGTTCCTCCCCTCCGGCGCCCTGGGACAGGCCATGAGGGAAGCCTTCCTGTCCGGCAGTGTCAGCCCTGTCCCGGTACTTGTCCTGCTGCTCTGGACGGCGATCGCCGGCGGCGCAGCTTCCCGTTGGTTCAAATGGAATTGAGAAAACTGTGAGCACGGACTCCCGCCCTCCCCGGACCGCCTCCCGCAACATCGCCTGGCTGCCGGTCACCGTCAACAAGACGGTGAAGCGGCTGGCGGTGCTGTCGCTGATCGGCCAGACCGTCCTGATCGTGACCGGCGGCGCGGTCCGCCTCACCTCGTCGGGCCTGGGCTGCCCCACCTGGCCGCGCTGCACGGACTCGTCGCTCGTGAACACCCCGGAAATGGGCATCCACGGCATCATTGAGTTCGGCAACCGCCTCCTGACGTTCGCGCTGGCCGCCGTCGCCGTCGCGATGCTGGTATATCTGTGGAATCTCCGGAAGGAACGCCGGGACCTCTTCCGGCTGGCCCTCGGCCTGCTCGCCAGCATCCCGGCGCAGGCCGTCATCGGCGGTATCACGGTGCTGACCCAGCTGAACCCCTGGGTGGTCGGCCTGCACTTCCTGGTCTCGATGGCCCTTGTGGTGGTGGCCACCCTGCTGGTCAACCGTGCCTACGGGAGGACGGGGCGCTTCCGGGTGGTTGAACTGCCGGTCCTGCCGGGTGTCGCGCGCCCGCTGATGTCCGCCGTCGCGCTGTTCTCCGCCCTGGCCGTCTGCCTGGGGGTTGTGGTCACCGGCGCAGGCCCCCACGCGGGCGATGCCGATGCGCCGCGCAACAACCTGGACTGGGACCTGTTTTCGCACATCCATGCCGTGCCGGCGTACCTGGTGACCGCCGGGGCGCTGGTCGCGGTCTACCTCGTCGTTCGGGACCGGATCCCCGGTCCGTTCCGCACCGCCGTCGTGATGCTCCTGGGCGTCACCGTGCTGCAGGCCGCCATCGGCTTCACGCAGTACTACAACGGCGTCCCGGCGATCCTGGTCGCGGCGCACATGCTCGCCGCCGCCCTGCTCATGAGCGCGGCGACCAACGCCGCCGACCTGGCCCGCAGCAGCCCGGTCAAGTAGCCTCCAGCAAGCCGCCGCCAAAGTCACAGACAGAAGCACCCCGGTCCGCTTGGGCCGGGGTGCTTCTATGTGGTCCGAGCGAGGGTGCCTTAGCCGCCCATGATCGGGGAACCGACGAACGGATCGACGGCGAGGGCGATGAAGAGCAGGGTCAGGTAGCTGATCGAGCCGTGGAAGACCTTCATGGCGCCCTTGTTGGACACGTCGCCGGCCTGCGCCCGGTTGTACAGGGCGTGCGACTCGTAGAGGAACCACGCACCGGCGAGCACAGCGGTGACGGTGTAGACCCAGCCGGCGCCGCCGACCGGGACCAGCAGCAGCGAGCAGGCCACCATGGCCCACGCGTACAGGACCACCTGGACGGAGACCACCTTGGCGCCGGCGATAGCGCCGAGCATCGGCACATTGGCATTGCGGTAGTCCTCGCCGTAGCGCATGGACAGCGGCCAGTAGTGCGGCGGGGTCCACAGGAAGATGACCATAAAGAGCACAACGGCGGGCCACTCGACCGTGTTGGTCACGGCGGCCCAGGCAATGAGCACCGGGAAGCAGCCGGCGGCCCCGCCCCAGACGATGTTCTGGGCCGTGCGGCGCTTGAGGATCAGGGTGTAGATGACCACGTAGAAGACGATCGCACCCAGCCCGAGCCAGGCCGCCAGCGGGTTGGCGCCGAACCAGAGGATCGCGATCGCGGCCGCGCCGAGGAGCCAGGAGAAGACCAGCGCCTCGCGCGGGGTCACCTCGCCCGTGACGAGCGGCCGGTTCTCCGTGCGGTGCATCAGCTTGTCGATGTCGCGGTCGAAGTAGCAGTTGAACGCTCCTGCGCTGCCGGCAGCAAAGGCACCGCCCACCAGGGTTGCCACGATCAGGCCGATCGACGGGAAGCCGCGCTCCGCGTAGATCATGGTCGGCAGGGTGCTGACCAGCAGGAGTTCGATGACGCGTGGTTTCGTGAGCGCCAGGTAGGCCTTGGCCTTGCGGGCGAAGCCGATTCTTCCGCGGACGGGAGAGGCGTTCAGCGGCGTATCTGTTGTGCTCACGGTGGCAGTCACTCTGTTCTGTCAGGCTGTTCAGTCCGGCTGGTTCCGCAACGCGGGTTGCATATCGGAGGGGTCCACGCACAGCGCGCAGGCGTGTCCTCGCCCCCGTTGGTAGCCACGACCCATCATACCGTGCAGGCACGGCGGAACGGGTCCCGGGCAGGCTGCCGCGCAGACTCCATGATTCGAACAGATGAACGCGGGCTCACAGCCGCCGCGGGCCCCGGTGATTCATATAAGCGACAAATCCGGTCCATTTGGTGAGATATACCGCCCCCGCCCAGTCGAATAGGGCTAAGCTGTCTGCAGATCAGCGCGCACTGGAACGGCCAAAAGGCCTGACCTCTGCCTGGCGCATCTGCCTGCAGTTTCTGCAGGCGTGCACCGGCGCACGCGGCTGAATGATAGATCAACGTTTCGATGGTGAACGGCTGGTACGTACCGCAGCGGGCACCGAACTGTGCCCCGGACGGGACTGGCCATACCACCCGCCATCAGCACAGAGAGGGGCCCGGTTTTCGTGCCACATTTGGAAGAGCAAGAACTGTCATGGACCAGCTTGGACCAGCGCGCCGTGGACACCATCCGTGTCCTTGCCGCCGACGCGGTGGAGAAGGTCGGCAACGGCCATCCCGGCACCGCGATGAGCCTGGCTCCGGCCGCCTACCTTCTCGTCCAGAAGCTGATGCGGCACGACCCTAAGAACCCCGACTGGCTGGGACGGGACCGTTTCGTCCTCTCCCCCGGCCACACCTCCCTGACGCTGTACATCCAGCTCTTCCTCTCCGGCTACGGGCTGGAACTGAAGGACCTGGAGGCGCTGCGGACCTGGGG
>DATITT010000469.1:0-5935 GCA_035467435.1 Arthrobacter sp.
ACCCAGGTAGGGCGCGCCGCGGTCGCAGGATTCGGACCCGACGTCTACACCCTCCAGCTTCGCAGCTCGGGACCGGGCTCGGTCACACCCTACGGCTGCCTGGCCTTCACGCTTGCCCGCCTGCCGCAAAGCTCCCTTGGCTCCCCGACAGCCATCCTGCACGGCATCACGTCCCTGATCCGCGACGACGCCGCAGGACGCAAGTGCGTCATATTGCTGGACAATGCCGGAAACCTGGACGAACTGAGCACCGGCGTGCTGCTGAACCTGGTGCAGACAGGGACCGCGCAGCTTGTCGCCACCGCCCAGCGCACGACGGACCTTCCCCCGGACTTCTACTGGCTGATTACCTCCGGGCAGCTGGCCGAAGTCCGGCTCGCCAACCTCACAGAGGTCGAGACCCTTGAGGTGCTCCAGGCAGCGCTGGGGCACAGGGTGTCCAGCGCCCTTGCCAGCCAGTTGCACCATCTTGTCGGCGGCAGCCCGACCCTGCTGCAGGCGGTGGTCTCGGAGCAGATCGAACGGGGCAACCTCGTTCTCTCGGGATCCGTCTGGACCCTGGTGGATGAGGTGGTCCTCGACGGGCGCACCGCGCTGGAAGACATCGTCCGGGCCAGGTACGCCCGCGAAACACCGGTGGCCAGGGAACTCATTGAGGTACTGTCCTGCGCCCGGTCCCTGCCGCTGGGCCGGCTCGCGCGGATGTACAGCCCCGGCATCATCGCGGACATGGAGGATGCGGGCCAGATCGTTGTCGACCGGGCGGACCGGCACCTCGTGTCGCTCGGGGACCGGTATCTGGGCGACATCGTCCGCAACTGGCTCAGCGTGGAGCGCAGGCTGGAGTTGCGGGACAAGGTGCCGGGGCACCAGCAGGACGAGCTCAACGAGCTGACCGTGGAGGACCTGCTCGCCTACGCGGCTTGGACCCACGACTGCGATGCGCCCCTGGCACCCGCCCACGCCGTGGCGGCTGCCGGCGCCGCCGTCAAACTCTTTGACCCGAAGTTCGCGCTCAAATGCGCTGGCAGCCTGAGCCCGACGGACCCGGAGTGGAGCGAGGGCCAGCTGCAGAAATCCGCAGCCTACCTTCAGCTGGGGCTTCCCCTGCAGGCCATGGCGACCCTGGACGATGTGTCCGAGGCCCAGCTCGGCACCCTCGGTGCGGAGGCGTACGCGGACCTGATTGCAGCGAAGGCGGACTGCATGTCCTGGCTCCAGGACCGGACCGGTGAAGTCCCTGAGCTGCTCCGGCGGGCCCGGCTGCGGCTCCGCGAGCTCGCTGGGGAGCAGCCGCCGGCGTCACCGCAGGAGCTGACCCGGGCCGGACTGTGCCTGGACCTCTGCGAATTCAACTACCTCTCCTTTGTCGGTGACTTCGCGCCCATGATGGACCGGCTCAGTGCAGCGGCCTCTCCGGACATGGACGCCATTGATCCGGTGCACCGGCTGCGGTCCGGCATCATTCTGATGGAGGCGCTCTGCATGACGGGCAAGGAGGTCGAGGCCCGCAAACTGATGCGGGAGATCGGCGGCCGGCTGGGGGAATGGTCCAACGTTCCGCGGATCCGGGAAAACTTTGCGTGGCGATCCTTCAACGTGCTGCTCCTGTCCGGTCACTGGCGCCAGAGCATCGACATGCTCAAGGACGCCAGCGGCCGGGCCGGCCACGGGCTGCATTCCGGCAGCGCGCCCACTGATCTGGCTGTCGGCCTTGCCTATGTCTACGCGGGCCGCGGCTACATGGCCCTGGACCCGCTCCTCGCCGCGATCGCGCAGCTCGAAGTCAGGACCAGCCTGCACTCGCTCCGGCAGGCCTACGCAACCACAGCCTTCGCCTACGCCCAGACCGGGAATTCCGTGCAGGCCACCGTTTACCTGGACCGGGCACGGTCAGCGGACGGCCCCGCGCGCTTCTCGGTCCGAAGCTCCGCGGACTTTTGCATGGACATGGCCTCGCGCTGGCTGGGAGATCCGGAAGCGAAGGACCGGCTGGTGCGCGCGGCCGAGGAACACTACCGGGCGGGCCGGTACACCCTGGCCGGCATCTTCATGCTCGGCGCGACGGTCAACGGCACCAACAAGGATTTCCAGTTCCTGGAGGACATCGCGGCGTTGCGGCAGGGGCCCCTCGCGGAGCTGTCCCGGATGATCGCCGTGGGCAGCCGCAAGAAGGACAACGCCGTGATGATGGAGGCCGCCAGTCAGGCCGCGGCGATGGAACTCGACGCAGTCCAGGCCAGATGCGCCGCCCTCGCCTTCGACTTCGCGAAGGCTGCGGGGCTGAGCGGGAAGGCCAGCGCCGCCCACGCCATCCTTGAAGGTCTCGCGGACTCCTTGCCGGCGCTGCCGATCATCCCGAGGAACAAGGGGCCGCTGCTCACCGACAGGGAGCGGCAGATCGCCACCCTTGCCGGCAACGGGCTCTCGAACAAGGACATTGCCCTGGCCATCGGCATTTCTGTGCGGACAGTGGAAGGGCACCTTTACCAGGTGTTCACCAAGCTGGGAGTTTCTTCGCGAAGTGATCTGCTTGGACTCATCTAGGAACCGCGCCGACGCCCCCGAGCCGGCGGACGTACCCAGAGCCTTGACCGGGCGGACGGAGGACCTGCGTTCAGCGGTGGAGGCCATCCAGGGCAGCACCCACGTTGCGGTCGTGCTGCTCGGCGACAGCGGGATCGGCAAATCCACCCTCCTGGACGCCGTCGTGTCCGAACTTCAGACAGCCGTGACGCCCATCCGCATCCACGGCAGCCCTTCGCTGGTGAATGTGCCGTACGGCGTGCTGGGTCCCTTTATTGTCGGGCTGCCCGTCCAGGAGGCCACCTCGCAACTGGCGGTGCTCAGGACCTTCTGGGCGCGGCTGGAGGAAGAGCGCAGCGCTTCGGATAAGCCCCTGCTGCTCGTCGTGGACGACGCCCAGGACCTCGACGAGGCGACCGCCGGAATCCTGGTGGAACTCGCCGCTGCCGGCTGGGCGAAACTGCTCGTTGCCTCGGCCACCCGGCCGGGGTTGCCCGAACCGCTGCTGCAGCTGTGGTTTGAGGGCATGGCGGAACGCCTCGACCTGCGCCCCCTGACCCAACAACAGACGTACGACATCCTCGAAGGCGCGCTGGGTTCCCAGATCCTGCCGAGCGTTGCCGAAATCCTCTGGGAAGCGTCCGAGGGCAACCCGCTGCTGCTCGGCGGTCTCATTGACGACGCGAAGAGCGACGGCACGCTGGTGCAACGCAACGGGGTGTGGCTGCTCGCGCGTCCGCTCAACAGCCACGGGGACCGCTTGACAGACGTCGTGCGCCGGCAGTTGCTCCGGCGCTCCCCGCAAGAACGCCAGGCCCTGAACCTGATTGCCCTGGCGGAGCCGGTGTCCCGTGACTTGATTGAGGCTACGGTGGGCGAAGACCCGGTGGCCGCCCTCATCGAACACGAGATGATCCGGGTTACGCCGGCACCCCACCCGCAATTGAGGCTGTGGCACTCCATCTACGGGGACACGCTGCGCAATCTGATTTCACCGGCCCGCAGCCTTCAGCTCCGGCAGAGCCTCCTGCGCCTCATGGACAACGAACCGACGTCGGCAGAGGGACTGCTGCGCCAGGTGAGCTGGTCGATTGACTGCGGAGCGGAGGTCGAGGACCGGCAACTGCTGCGGGCAGCCGTCCTGGCCAGCCGGCTCTACGAGGACGAACTGGCACGCAAGGCCGCTGCACTGGTCAAAGACCCTGAGTTGCAGGTAGCGGCACGGGCCGTGATGGCACGGACCTACTTCAACACCTCGGACTACGAGGCCGCCCGGGACATCCTGGAGGCGGACTTCGCCAAGGGACTCAGCGTGGCTGTCCTCCTCACGGGAACGATGATGTGGGCTGCGGTGCACGCCGCCCTCGGCTACGCACCGGCCGAGATCATGGACCGTGCCGGAGCCCTCCTGGAGGCAGGGGAGCAACTGGCCAGGGACAACCCCGACGACGCAGAGGGAATCCTCGCGGCAACCCGGGAACGCTATGCGACCATTCACGCCATGGTGTTTGCGCTGGCCGGGGAGTACCCGGACAGCACCGGCACTGAAGCCGAGGCGGAGGCCGGAACGCAGCCCCCGCCAGCCAACTCCCTGGAAGCTGCCTTCAGGCTGGCGCTGACATCGGAACGGCTCCTTGTGCAGGGCAAAGCCGTCCAGTCGTTCGCGGCGGTGTCCGAGGCTCTGGGAAACGCAGGCTCCGGAAACGACGAACTGTACTTTCTCGCCGAGTTCCTCGTGGCGCGGGCAGCAGCGGCGGTGATCCATGGCGGCGACTGGGAAGCCGCAGAAAACCTCCTGGCCGGTGTAACCGCCGGACAGGGGCCAAACCCCATCTCGTTTGGCGGCGGAGTCCACGCTGCACACGGCATCATCCTGCTGTACCAAGGCAAAGCCGCCCAGGCCCTGGACACCCTCACCGCAGCCCTGGAATCACTGCGGCTCGCGGATCCCCAGCAGCTCTTCGCCCTGACCTGCTCGATGGCCTTCGCCGCCGCCGCCGAGGTCGGCGCCAAGGACAAAGCCTCAGTATTCCTCGCCGACTACCACGCGGCCCCGCCGCCGGTGTCACGCTACCTGCGCGTCCTCTCGCAGATGGCAGTCACCTACGGCAAGGCCCGCCTGGGCAACTACCCGGGCGCCGTCGACGAGTTGCGGGCGCTGGGCCGGCCCCACGGCGATGATTCCACGGCAGGCCTGGAGTTCGACTCGCTGGCCTTCTGCGTGGCACTGGGGGACCGGGGCGCGGCAGCCCGGCTGCTTGAACTGCAACCCGAACTGGAAGGCCGCAGGGCCGCCGCGATCTGCCACTATGCGGCCGCGGTCGGCACCGACCTTGCCGCCGACTATATGGAAGCGGGCAAAAGCTGCGAAGACGCGGAGCTGTTGGGCTTCGCGGCACTCGCCTATGATGCCGCTGCGACGGGGTACCGGACGGCCGGCGACACTCTGCGGGAACGCATGGCCATGTCCCAGCGGAAGCGGTGCCTGGACAGGGCTGACAGCATCGCTGGCCAGGAACAGGAAGCCGAAGCCGACGCCCTTGACCTGCTGACGCGCCGGGAGCGCGACATCGTGGCACTGGCGGTGCGCGGCCTGAGTGACCGCCAAATTGCCGCCGAGTTGCAGGTGTCCATCCGAACAGTCGAAGGCCACCTTTACCGCAGCTACGCCAAGCTCAACGTCAAAGGCCGCGACCAGTTGCCGGGAGTGTCCTCCTCCTAGCGGGCCCCGGGCCTGCTCCGGCCTGGCCGTTTCCCGGTGCCCCAGCCCCTGCAGCCCCTGCAGCCCCTGCTGCCCGTGGTGCCGCAGCCCCTGCAGCCCGTGGTGGCCCGGTACGGAGCAGGTATCCCCTCTTTTCCCCTCCCGCTGTGCGTAGCTCCGGGGGGCCGGCAAGTAGGCACCCGGCGGCGCGGGTACGGGGACCGCGTAGCCGGACCGCATTAGCGTTGCGAGCGGGCGGCTATGACAAGTACCCTCGACCACAGCGTCGATCCGAACCCGCCGCGAATTCGAGTAAGCACTACCGGTGCGCGGTGGGCGACCGGTTCGCTAGATTGTAGTCAGCACCAGGAACCACCCGACAAAACCACCCGACAAAGGACTTTGAACGTGGAGCCATCAACGCGAAAGCGGCCCGGGCACATCGATGAAGCTGCCAGGAACGCCGGCGTGGGGAACGATGGTCCGCACAGGTGCAACAGACACTAAACCGCTTCGACCAGGTCTCCCAAATGTTCGCGCCATGTGCGTGAACCCCTTTGACGGAGCCGACGGCGTCGGAACCTTCTGAGACCGAGGTTCCTCCCCCCAGCCGCCGTCGGCTCCCTAAGATTTCAGAGGCCGCAGTCCTGGCTCGGCCGCCCGCAGGCCGGGCGGCCGTGCCAAGACTGTGTCGGCACCGAGAAGCAG